>JACIWP010000080.1 GCA_014360855.1 Anaerolineae bacterium | reverse complement strand
TCCCGAGCGTATCTCTCCTGTCCTCGTAGAAGTTACCTCTAAGTCGGAACATAATCTATTTCGAATTGCTAGACTGTTATGGTCTTTGCCATTCTCAAAAGGCTATGGCCGGCGGCTCAGATTCCTCGTTATAGATAGTTCTAATGAGAAGCTAATTGGGTTACTCGCGTTACAGTCTCCCCCGCTCAGTTTCCCAGCTAGAGACCGGTTATTTCATTATCCACCTGGCAGGAAAACAGAGTTGGTTAACCAGACCATGGATATTCAGACATTAGGATCGGTGCCCCCATATTCTCGCTTGCTGGGGGGGAAACTTATTGCATTGGCAGCCGCATCAAATGAGATCCGCTTGGCCTATCAGAGAAAATATGCTGGGCGCAAAACAGAGATGGAGGGGCGAACCCTGCCTCCTCATCTAGTTGCACTCACTACTACCAGCGCATTTGGTCGAAGTAGCTTGTACAACCGCCTGCGTTACCGTAATCTCATTATTGCTGAATCCCTTGGTTATACTGAAGGGTATGGCATCTTTCATCTGATGGAGTTATACCCTTTGTTTCGAGAGTTTTTGGAAAGCCAGGGCATCTCGACGCGAGGGGGATTCGGAACTGGTCCACGCCGAAAGTGGCAAATTATGGTTCGAGCTTTAGAGAGACTGGGATTATCCGCTGAATTTCTCCGCCATTCTGTCAAGCGGGAGGTATTTCTATTCCGTCTGGTGGACAATTTGGAAACGTATATGAACGGCTCTGACGCTGAACCTGTGTATCGCGATCTTCCTTTTGCAGACCTGGTTGACTGGTGGAGAGAGCGCTGGCTACTGCCCAGAGCGAAGCGTGTGGATGGGTGGAGATCTTGGCGAAAGGAAGAAATCCAAAAATTGCTGTTATTGAATCCGGATAGGGGAAACCAATGACAGAATCTATTGATCGTCCATTTGGAGAGCTTCCAGGTGCATTAGTTGAAGAAATACTCCGACGGACCGGGGAGCTGAGCGAAAAATTACTTGATCATTTCGAACAAGTGCGTGCTTCTCGCATTTCATGGCGAGAACAGCTCCATCGATCGGGCTGGATACAACGCGACACCGAACTCCCCTATGTTCCTATTCCCACCACCTGCGGCATAGATGGTTCCTACGCTATCGAACGTCTACTGACCACAGACTTGGTCGCGGCAGCTGCAGTAGCAGTCGAGGGTTTAACTCCTCCTTCGGAAACTCGCTACTGGCCAGAACCTCGTCACTTGGTCTGGATTGAGACAGAAACACACGAGTCCGACACTGGCACAATCTTACGAGCGTTAATGATCGGTATGGAATTAGAGCTGGCCTCACAGGCTCCCCACTCGATCGTGTTTCTTGACGGCTCACTAACAACACCCTTCATTTATTTCAATCAGGCATTGAACCAATGCCAACGCACCCCTTATCTACAAACTACGGCGCATTTTCTTAACGATATATCTCTTTTTCTGGAAGCGTATTCTACGGTACTGGCCTCGACTCGCACCGATCGAAATTGGGTAGCTGTACCAAAGTACACTACGAGGCGAGAGATTGGGAAAATTCTAAAGTGGCCTACTGCCTATGACGATCGAGGACTTCTTACTCTTCTCCTGGAGCCCGGTGAGTTTACCAGACCAACACGCCTTGAACAGCCATCTGATCCATGGCATTTGAACACCTCAGCTCTCTCTGATGAGATTCAAAGAGTTGCAGACGACATTATTCATCTACTGACTGAGATTGAAATTGTTTACTATCGACCATACCCTTGGCTTCCGGCGATACGCTTAGAGATGAACGCAGCAATAGCAAAAAACCAGGCACGTTTAGCAACTGTACTTCATGGGGTTCGTCATCAATGTGGTGCACCTGCGGTGATGGAACCCTATCCTCTGTATATTGCAGATCGTATGGTAAAGCACTTATCGAAAGCTATTCCTACTTTTCGGCAGGTAACCAGCCAACAAATTGCCCAGGCATATCAGGGTAACATTTCAGAGGTGTTCCTAGGTCTCCATGGATATCGCACTGAATCAGGAGTATGAAAATGGTGGACGAGCGAAAAACTCTCGAACAAATGATAGATGAAGCGGAAAGAATTGGAGTAGTTGGTTCGCCATCATCCACTACGGAGATGTCTCTTGACATCCTCGCCAGTGCTGTGAACAGAAAACTAGTAGGCGAACTAGCCTTATTTCGGTACCACCAAGACGGTTTTCCGCATTACGCTCTGGGTCAAATTACTGAAGTGAAACTCCGTAACATCTGGCATGAGGACCCTACCATGCGAAGTTTGATTCGTCAGCATGGAAGGGTCGATGCGGTTAGCGAGCGTCAAGATACACATCTGGGAGAAATGACCATTAGCGCTGTTTTTTCTTCCTCCTCTGATGGTTACCGCCCGAGCATCTTGGGGACTGTCCCTGCCACTGGAACCCCTATTCATTTAGTGAACGACGCTGTTCTCAGCGAACTCTTGTCACCATATCGGGACCAACTGTTTTACCTGGGGCGTGTCTATGGCTCTAAACCCAAACTACCTCTGTGGTTTAAACACTTCGACTCGGGCCCCCAGGGGGCCGGCGAGGCCTACCATATTGGTATTTTTGGAAAAACCGGTTCAGGAAAATCCGTTCTTGCGAAGATGATACTCCTTGCATACGCTCGTTATCCTGAGATGGCGCTGCTTGTGATTGACCCTCAAGGAGAATTCGCTAAAGATGTCAAAGGAGAGCCTGTGCCGGGCCGATTCTGCTTGCCCATGAAACAAATACTCTCATCTCTTCAGAAACCAAGCCAAGTATATGAGGTGCGTAACCTCGTCCTAGACCGATGGGATTTGTTTGCACAAATCCTTTATGAATCGCCCTTCTTTGAACAACTCAGCATTCCAAAGAGTGAAAACCGACAACTAGCTGCAGAAACGCTTGCAGACCGACTTCGGCGTAGCAAAATCAACTTGAAAGAATTGTATACTCGCGAATCCTTTCAGAAAGCCTGGGCTATCTTGGGGGATGACAGTACCCAAAAGGTCTTCTACCGTTCAGAAGGTTCACGCGCACGCTTCCAGTCAATGTATGAACAAGCAGATCAGAATCTCTTTTATCAGGCTTATTGGCAGCCAGTTACTCAGCTATTCCGAGAGGATAGAGCCGGTGCTCAAAAGGTGGAGACGTTGCTCATGAAATTGTTCGACCGTGCGCAGGGACGAAGGCCTTTGATTGTGATCGACCTGTCATTGGAGCATGCACCTTCTTCCTCACTTCAAGGTTCATTGCTCCCGTCATTTGCACCTGCACCTGGAGATAGGGTATTCTGGAATGACATGATCCAAGCGTTAGTGATCAAAAGACTCCTTGAAGGCATTCGAGTCGCGGCTGAAGGGGCATATAAACAAAATCGCAGTCTAAACACACTTGTTCTCATGGATGAAGCCCATCGATTGGCACCTCGTGAAGATCCCGAAAGCGAGGAGAAAAAGGCTGTGCGTGGCATTCTTATAGATGCGGTACGAACTACTCGCAAATATGGCGTTGGGTGGATGTTTATCAGCCAAACTCTTTCAAGCCTCCATCGAGAAATCTTGGAACAACTTCGCATCTTTTTCTTCGGATTTGGACTTGGAATGGGTACTGAATTTAAAGCGCTTGGCGAATTGGTCGGAGGGCGTAGCAAAGCTCTTGATCTTTACCAGTTATTCCGCGATCCTCATTCCTCATTTGACGTAACAAGTAGGGAGTATTCTTTCATGACCATTGGGCCGGTATCTCCGCTTTCTTTCGCTGGCACACCTTTGTTCTTTAACGCATTTAATACAGTGGATGATTTCTTAAAGGCTAATCACTTGAAAACGTAGGCGAATACAAATCTGCATCCTTTACCTAAGGGTTGTCCTCATGTCCTTGACAATGCCGGCGCCCCATGCTATCCTCTGCGTGATCTCACTGTTTGGAGCGGTGCGGAAGGACGATGAGCACTTCCACCGATGATTCCCTGCACCTCTGTCTGACCACGGGCATCGCCGCCGCCAAGGCCGGCGACAAGCAGCAAGCGCGCCTGTACCTGGAGCGCGTCCTGCGCCTCCAGCCCTCTCCCGAGGAGCGGGTGCAGGCTCTGCTGTACCTCCAGGAGATCGCGGATGATCCGGTGGAGCGTCGCGCTTATCTGGAGCAGATCCTCATCTTCGACCCGGCCAACCCCACCGCCCGGCAGGAGCTGGCTATTCTGGAGGGCCGGCTCACCCGTGACCAACTGCGCGCCCCTGGGGCATCGGAAGAAACGGGGCCGGCGCCGGGGCCTGAACCGATGTCCAGCCGGCGCTTCGTGTGCAAGAACTGCGGCGGCATCATGCGGTTCGACCCCTGGAAAGGCCGTTTGATCTGCCAGTACTGCGGCCACACTATCCTCCCCAGCGAAGCGGTGCAGGCCGGCTATGTAGTCGTGGAAGGGGACTTCCTGACCACCCTCCCGACAGAGGCTGGTCACCGCTGGCAGAGACAGTCCTATGTTGTGCAATGCGCCGGCTGTGGCGCCCGCATCATCCTTTCCGAAGGACAGTTCAGCGCTTCCTGCCCCTTCTGTGGCTCCCCGCAGGTAGCTCGCATCGAGCTGGACCCGGACGTCATCCCTCCGCACGGTATCCTGCCCTTCCGCGTCTCGCAGGAGCAGGCTGTGGCGGCGGTGCAGGAGTGGCTGGGGGCGGGCTGGTTCGTGCCGGCCGACCTGCGGCGTGCCGTCCGGCTCGCTTCCATCCGGCGGGCCTATCTGCCCTTCTGGGCGTTCGACTTCATCGGCACGGTCAAATGGAACGCGCTGGTGCAAAGCGGTCCCGAATGGAAGCCCACCGCGGATGCCTTGTCCATTTTCGAGGAGAACGTGCTGGTGCCGGCCTCTACGACCGTGCCGGCCGGCCTGCTCGAGCAGGCCATGGATTTTGACCTGCACGAGCTGGAACCCTTTGCGGAGGAGAAGCTGGCCGGCTGGCCGGCGGAGCTGTATCAAATCTCCCTGGCGGATGCCTCCATCCGCGCTCGCGAGCGCGTGGCGCACATGGCGCGCCGGCGCATTGCCGACGATTTTCTGGCCGGCAAATCCCATCGCGCTCTTTCCCTCAGCACCCATATGGTCAATATTGATCGCTTCCAGCACCTTCTCCTGCCCTTCTGGCTGTTGAGCTACCGCTACCGCGATCAGCTACGGCATGTGGTGGTGAATGGGCAGACGGGCAAGGTCGCCGGCGAACTTCCCCGCACATACGCTCCACTGCTCATCCTGGCCGGCCTGGCCCTGGCGGTCATCGCCGCCTTTGCCGTGCTCATCTATCTCATTACCTCATCCGGCGGATTGAGCGCTCCCTGAGGCTCTGTTCGCGACTTTTTCCCCTCTTTAGGGTTATCATCTGGTGAGTGCGCCGGCGTCCACAGGCCGGCGCACTGCGCACCCCATTCCACGGAGGATGTAATGAACCGGCGAGTCGTTATCACCGGTCTGGGAGCAGTCACGGCATTGGGGGAAGATGTACGGAGCCTCTGGGAAGCCGTGGTGGCCGGGCGCAGCGGCGTGCGCCGCATTCAATCCTTTGACCCCAGCGGGCTGAAAACCCAGGTGGCGGCGGAGGTGCTGGAATTCGACCCCGCTCGCTATATGAACCGCAAGGATGTGCGCCGGCTGGACCGCTCCATCCAGTTCGCGGTCAACGCCGCCGGCCAGGCCATCGAGGACGCCGGCCTTCTGACGGACAGTTTGGACCGCACCCGGGTAGGCGTCATCATCGGGAGCGGCATCGGCGGTATCCACAGCCTGGTGAAGAGCCACCAGGTTCTGGAAACCGAGGGGCCGGACCGCATCAGCCCCTTCTTCGTGCCGGCCTGTCTGGCTGACATGAGCGCCGGCTACGTTTCCATCCAGTACGGCTTCGGCGGGCCGAATATGGCCATCGTCACCGCCTGCGCCTCGGGGAACAATGCCATCGGCGAGGCCATGCGCATGATCCGGCTGGGCCTGGTGGACGTGATGATCGCCGGCGGCACGGAAGCGGCCATTCTACCGCTGACCATCGCCGGCTTTGACCAGATGGGCGCGCTGGCCTGCAGTTTCAACGACGCGCCGGAGCGGGCCTGTCGGCCGTTCGACCGGGACCGCGCCGGCTTCGTGCTGGGGGAGGGGGCCGGCGTGCTGGTGCTGGAGGCGCTGGAGCACGCGCAGGCGCGCGGTGCCAGGGTGTATGCCGAGCTGGTCGGCTACGGCGCCACTTCCGACGCCTATCACATCGCCGCACCCGACCCCAGCGCCCAGGGGGCTATTCGTGCTCTGCGGCTGGCGCTGGAGGACGCCGGCCTGGCCCCGGAGGATGTCGACTACATCAATGCCCACGGCACGGGCACCGACCTGAACGACGCCATGGAGACGACAGCCATCCGCCAGGCCTTTGGGCCGGCGGCGGATCGGCTGATGGTCAGCTCCACCAAGGCGGTGACGGGGCACCTGCTGGGCGCGGCCGGCGCTGTAGAGGCCATCATATCCTGCCTGGCACTGTACCACGGCATCGTGCCTCCCACCATCAACCTGGATAACCCCGATCCCCGCTGTGACCTGGACTATGTGCCATGGCGAGCACGCCAGGTCCCCCTGCGCGCCGTAGTCTCCAATTCCTTCGGCTTCGGCGGACATAATGCCTGCCTGGTCTTCCGGCATTATGCCTGATCCCCGTATCATCAGAACTATTATGGGTTGGAGCGGCCTATGAGCCCCTATGCGCATATCGCGGGGTGGGGGATGTACGCGCCGGCCAAGGTGCTCAGCAATCAGGACCTGGAGCACATGGTGGACACCACCGATGAGTGGATCCGCTCGCGCACCGGCATCGTGGAACGGCGCATCGCCGGCGAGAAGGAATCCACTGCCACCATGGCGGTGGAGGCGGCCCGCCGCGCCCTGGCCCGCGCCCACCTTTCCCCCCGCCAACTGGATGCCATCATCGTCGCCACCATCTCGCCCGACCATCTGACCCCTGCCACCGCCTGCCTGGTGCAGGCGGCGCTCGGCGCGGATAAGGCGGCGGCCTTCGATGTCAGCGCCGGCTGTTCCGGCTTCATCTATGCCCTGAGCCTGGCGCAGATGGGCATCACTGCCGGCGAATGGCACAGCGTGCTCATCATCGGCGCGGAGACGCTCTCGCGCTTCGTCAACTGGGAGGACCGCAACACCTGTGTGCTCTTCGGCGACGGCGCCGGCGCGCTGGTGCTGGTGGCCTCCGACCAGCCCGGCGGGGTGCTGGCCTGCGTGCTGGGGGCGGACGGTTCGGGGGCGGAACTGCTCTCCATTCCCGCCGGCGGGAGCCGCATGCCGGCCAGCCCTGCCACCCTCGAACAGCATGCCCACACCATCCACATGGACGGCCGCGCCGTGTTCCGCTTCGCCACCCATATCCTGCCGGAGGCGGTGGAACAGGTGATGCGCAAAGCCGGCCTGCCCCTCACCGCCATCGACATGGTTATCCCGCATCAGGCCAATATGCGCATCATCGAGGCGGCGCGCAAAAAACTCCGCCTACCGGAAGAGGCCTTTTTCGTCAACCTGTACCGCTACGGCAATACCTCAGCGGCTTCCATCCCCATCGCGCTGTGCGAGGTCGCTGACCATGGGCTGATCAACGATGGGAGCCTGGTGGTGCTGGTGGGGTTTGGCGCCGGCCTGACCTGGGGAGCGGCGGCCGTGCGCTGGGGAGTGGCCCTGCCCCAGCCGGCGCGCCCGTGGTGGCAGCGCGCCCTGTACATTGCCCGGCTGGCGTTCGGCCGCCTGCCGGCGTTCCTGCGCCGGCTGTTGTACCGCTTGTGGCAGGCACTGCCCTCGCGGCGGGGTGAGGAATAGGGGCAAACAGGAGAGCTGTCCTTACGGGCGCATTCGCCGCTCGAACAGGGACTGCTTCAGGTCGGTGAACAGGACGTATCCGCCGGCCCCGAATGCCGCCTGCGCATCCTCCAGCGCCTCGGGGATGACCGCCTCGACATGTTCGGAGCGGCCGACGGCCCAGGCGCGCAGGGACTCCGCCAAATGTATCATAGCTTCCTGGTCGCCGGCGATGAAGCCGCAGGTGACATCCCCATATTCCAGGTCCTCGGAGGCGATGAGAAGCCCGCGCCACGCGCCTTCCGCCGGCCAGACCCAGACCTGGCCGGCCTGTTGGCGCGCCGACAGCCGCTCCAGGCTCAGCCGATACCAGACCCAGCCCTCACACAGCAGTCCGCCGGTCAAGCGGTACCAGGGGCTTTCCCGGATGAATTCCCAGGCAGTCGGGATCTCGCCGGCGTCCAGCCGGCGTGCCTCGAACGTGCCGCCCGCCGGCGCCTCCCACAGCGAGCAGTCCGCCAGCCGGCGGAAGCCGTGCACCTTTGCCAGATGATGAACAGGGGCATTATCGCTGGCGGTGCAGAAGCGCGCCACGGTTACCCCACTGCGCCGCACCACGAACATCTGATAGGCGAAGAGCACGCTGGCCAGGCCAAGCCCCTGATACTCGGGGTGCACCCGACCGCCCTCCAGCCAGGCCTCGTCCGGGTCGGGGAAGGAAACGCGCCCCAGCCCGGCCAATTTGCCATCCACCTCGACGACGTAGAAATGGCCGGCGGGGACCTGCACCCAGGCGTCGAAGACGCGCGGCAGGTAATCGTGCCCCTCCCAGATATCGCGGGTGAGCTCCAACACTGCCGGCTTATCCTCATGTCGCGCGGAGCGAATGAGCAGTGTCATGGGTTATTCCTGAGCCTGATCCGCGGGGTGCTCGTCCTGTGGAGAAGGGGCGGCCGGCGCTTCGCCGGCGGGCAGGAGCCGGCCCTCCGCCAGCATGCGCTCCAGCAACTGCCGCGCCTCCTCCTGCTGTAGAAAGGTGGAGAGCAGAGCCTGCTTATAGCGCACGGCCCGAGCACTCTCCTGGTACTGTTTCTCCAGCCGCTCCATGAGCTTGCCGGTCAGGTCGCCGACGAGGTCGCGCATTTCCTCCTGCAGGCGCGCGATCTGCTCGTGAAGCTGTTCGTTTTCCAGCAGGAGCGCGCTGACGGCCTCGCGCTGGCCGCGTCCGAAGAGGCTCAACAGTCCTCCCTGGCTCAGGCGGTCGCGCAGGCGCGTCACCTCTTTCTCCAGGGCCTCGATGCGCGCCTGTTTCTCGGCGATGATTTCCTCGTACTTGCGCGCCAGCTCCTCTTTATCGTGTGCCAAGGAGTCAAAGAGGCGCGAGACGGTGCCTTCCTGCTGGCGGCGCTGTTCCTCCAGCGCTTTCTCCAGCCGGCGGCGCCAGTTCCACGAGAGAAGCCAGATTATCAGGCCGGCGACCGCCGCCGTCGCCAGGAAGGTCAGCAGTACCTTCGGGTCCATGAGCACGTCCATACGCTATACGATCCTTTCTGTCTGTCACGGCCAGGGAGTGCCGCTGTCGTCCCAGGGAGCCGGCTCCCGCCGGCGCTTGCGCCCGCCCCAGATCACCACCGGCGGGAAGATCAGCGGGATGATGAGCGGCCCGACACAGCAGAAGCCGCCGCGCGGGACCGTGCGTTCCCCGTCGGTCAGCGCCGGCACTTCGCGCACCTCGACCGGCCGGCCGGCGAGCACTGCCAGGGGCCGGCCTGGCCCTTCGAGGGCCGGCGGCAGGGCCAGCAGAACCTGGCCGGCGTCCCATGTCTGCTCCAGCGCGGCGAACTCGAGCCGTCGCGCATCCTTCCAGGACAGGTAGGCCGGCACCCGCGCGTTAGTGAATTGCACCCGATACACGGCCAGGTCACGCTCGATCAGCGGGAAGAGCCGCGGTTTGACCCGCACGATCAGCTCGCCCTGCTGGCCGGGCAGGGCGCCCATGCCGCGCAGCGCGACCTCGGCCGTGTATGTCCCTCCTGGCGAGACGGCGCTCTCGATGCGGTGTTCGATGGCGGTGCCGGCGAAATATTCCAGCGTGTCAAAGGTGAAGGGCGGCACCAGCATCAGCACTGCTGCCAGGACAAAGGCCGCGCCGCCGGCCAGGGATGGGATGCAGGCGCGCCGCACCGAGGTCCGCATGTCTGCCGGCGCATAGTACGGCGCGGCGAAAAAGGTGTAATACGCCAGCACCCCAACCAGCAAAGGGAAGACCCAGTCCGCGATCGTGCCGGCCAGCGACAGATCGGTCAGATATCCGACCCACAACAGGATGCCGAGCGCCAGGTTCACGGCGCTGATGGTGCGCCAGGTGGTGTGCGATACCCAGGGAGAGTACGCAGGCTCCAGGGATGTGCGCATGGTCACACCTCCTAGCTCTCCATGCCCCTTACACCGCCCAGATAATCATTCCTGGCAGGAAGGCGTCAGGCAGGTCCGGATGCGCCGGCCGCACCCGCACCGTGTAGCCGAAGCGGCCGCTCTGGGTGCAGGTGACGGTGCTCTGGAACACGTGGAGGCGGTCGTCATGCACGCCGGCATGTTTCATCTGTACGACCTGCGGCTCGGTGATGCCGCGATCCGGGTCCAGCCGGCCGAAGTACAGCTCCACCAGCACGTCTTCAACGGCCAGCTCGCCGAGGAAGATTTCGGCGTGCACGTCGAACTGCTCCCCCACGCCGATGCGCTCCAGGTCACGGCTGGTCTCGACGGAGCGGATCCATACCTGGCCCCAGCCCTTGCGCATCTTGTCCACCCAGGCGGCCAGCTCGCGGGCGCGCGCCATTTCATCGGTGCAGAGCCGGCGGAAGTGTTCATGGGCCGGCAGGTACATGCGTTCCGTGTATTCCCGCACCATGCGGTTGGTGTTGTAGTACGGCACGAGCTGGGCGATGGCGCGGCGCATGCGCTCCGCCCAACGGCGCGGCACATCGTCCGGCCCGCGTTCGTAGAAGAGCGGGACGATTTCCTTTTCGAGCAGGTCGTAGAGCGCCTCGGCCTCGACCTGGTCCTGATAGGCCTCGTCGGTATATACCTCGCCCTGGCCGATGGCCCAACCGACATCCTTGGAATATGCCTCATCCCACCAGCCGTCGAGGGTGCTGACGTGGAGCACGCCGTTGGCGACGGCTTTCATGCCGCTGGTGCCGCTGGCCTCGCGCGGCCGGCGCGGGGTGTTCAGCCAGACGTCGGCGCCGGCCACCAGGTAGCGGGCCAGATTGGCATCGTAATCCTCCAGGAAGACCACATGCCGGCGCACGTCCTCCTGGCGGGCGAAGTGCACGATCTGTCGGATGATCTCCTTGCCCGGGCCGTCCGCCGGATGCGCCTTGCCGGCGAAGATGATCTGCACCGGCCGTTCCGGGTTCAGCAGGATGCGCTTCAGGCGCTCCGGGTCCTTGAGCAGGAGGGCGGCCCGCTTGTAGGTGGCGAAGCGGCGGGCGAAGCCGATGGTGAGGGCGGCAGGGTTGAGCGCCTCGCCGGCCTCGTCAATTTCGCTCTGCAGGGCACCGCGCCGGCGCAGTTGTTCCTGCAGGCGCCGGCGGGCTATCGCCACCAGCCGCTCGCGCCGGCGCTCATGGGTGCGCCACAGCTCCTCCAGGGGAATCTGCTCCACCCCTTTCCACAGGTCGCCGTTGGCCTGATCGGTGCGCCAGGCCGGCCCCAGGTAGCGGTCGTACAGCTCGGCCATGTCGAACGAGGTCCAGCTCGGGATGTGCACGCCGTTGGAGATGGAGGTGATGGGCACCTCGTCCTCCGGCAGGCCGGGCCACAGGTTCTGCCACATGCGCCGGGAGACCGAGGCGTGCAGTTTGCTGACGCCGTTGCGGAAGGCGGAGAGGCGCAGGGCCAGCACGGCCATATTGAACGGTTCCTGCCAGTTGTTGGGGTTGATGCGGCCGAGCGCCAGGAATTCCTCGCGTGTGATCTTCAGCCACTCGTAATAAGGGGTCAGGTATTTGTCAATCAGCTCGACGCCGAACT
>JACIWP010000079.1 GCA_014360855.1 Anaerolineae bacterium | reverse complement strand
TGGGAGTGGCTGTCATCCTGACACCGATCCGCCGGCGCAAACACTCCCGAACGGTTTGCCAAAACGGGCACATTGGGTACACTTCATCTTCAGCGGAGCATCATACCAGCGGAGGCGTTCCTGCATGGAACCATTGTACATCATCGCCTGTACCGTTGTCTGGGAGGAGATGCAGTCGCACGTGCCGGCCGGGACGCCGGCGCTGGTGCTGGAGTTCGGCCTGCATAACTCCCCCGAAAAACTGCGTCAGCGCCTGCAGGAGGAGATTGATAAGGTCCCCCCTGGCTATACCATTGTGCTGGGGTATGGGCTGTGCGGCGGCGGGTTGGACGGCATTCGCGCCGGCGAGCACCGGCTGGTGATCCCGCGCGCCCATGACTGCATCGCGCTCTTCCTGGGTTCCCTGGAGCGCTATGAGGAGCAAATGCGCCAAGAACGCGGCACCTACTACGTGACCAAGGGCTGGCTGACGATCGAGGGGGATGGCCCGCTGGGGCAGTATCAGCGCATGGTGGAGAAATTCGGGCCGGAGAAGGGCGAGCGCCTGGCGCGTCTGGCGTTCGAACATTACACGCGCCTGGCGTTCATCAATACCGGCAATTACGAGGTGGAGTATTATCGGAACCTGGCGCGACAGGTCGCCGAGTGGTACCGTCTGCGGTTCGAGGAGGTGCCGGGCTCACCGGAATGGATCAAGGACCTGGCGCAGGGGCGGTGGGACAGCCGGCGCTTCGTCATCGTGGAGCCGGGCGGCACGGTGAAGATGACCGATTTCTTCCGCCTGGAGCCGGCGGTTCAGGCGCCGGCCGGCTCAGAGGCATAAAAAGAGAACAGGAAGGAGGCCGCCCCTACCTCCTCCCTGTTCTTCCGGCCGCCTGGGTTCCAGGCTAACCACAGCTATAACATATCATAGATTATCGTGATAGTCAATAGAATTCCATGAAATTTTATTCATGATGAACAAATTGTCATATTTCGGACAGAGACAGCAGGGGGCGCAGTGTGCCCCCTGCTGTTGCTTGCGGCCTGTTCCGCGGCGCTATTGTTCATAGGCCAGCAGGACGACGCCCAGTTCCTGCTCCGCTTTCTTGATCGCTTCCTCCTGCGCTTTGGTCAGGTGGGCCGGCCGAATATCATGGCAGGCCAGGGCCACCACCCGCACGTTGTGCTGCGTCTCCAACTCGCGCAGCGCGGCCAGCTTCTTCTCATCCAGCTTCGCATACGTGCACAACATGGCACACCTCCTCTGCTGTGCATACTGGAGCCGGTTCACTTGCCGAAGTGCATGGGGGGATAGATGGCCGGCGCAAGGGACAACCTGCCATTATTGTAGTACTGCCGGCGAAGCACGTCAAGCGAGGCCGGCGGGCTTCAGAGGCCAATTAGCCACGCATGAGCTGAAAGAGGGGGAACATGCCGGCGCCCAAAATAAAAACAGTACCCCTGGGGCGACTCGAACGCCCGCGCACGGCTCCGGAGGCCGCTGCTCTATCCTCTGAGCTACAGGGGCACGTTTACACTTCATAGTATAACCAAATCCCGCCATTTTGGCAAACTCACACCCGCGCAACGCCTTTTTGCCCAATTTGTCATTCCGCCCAATTTGTGGTATATAAGGAAAGAGAGCCCTGCTGTGCTCGTGATGCGGTAATGCGGTTTGAGCCAACACTTAATAAGAGGGAGCCGGACTCTG
This sequence comes from Anaerolineae bacterium, assembly GCA_014360855.1. Taxonomy (NCBI): domain Bacteria; kingdom Bacillati; phylum Chloroflexota; class Anaerolineae; species Anaerolineae bacterium. The sequence goes on along the minus strand of JACIWP010000079.1, from coordinate 10,206 downwards.
CAGAAGCTGCGACTTCCCTTCCATGTGAAGGAGTCGTGCTGGCTGTCAGGAGGCACCCACCTGCGAGAGCAGGTTCAAACCTCTTCCGCACACGGCACGGCGGGGTTTCGCGTATGGCCTGATCATTTCTCTCCCTCTCGTATCCCTCTGTGCTATAATGGGACTGTATCCCGCATGTCCAGACATTTCCAGGGAGCATATGGCCGGCATCCTGCTCGCTGTCCTGCTGATCCTCATCCTGCTGGTCTACTGGCAGTTCATCCTGGCGGAGGGCACCTACCTGGGCCGCTCCATCGTCGCCAAATTGTACGACTGGACCGCCGGCCGCTACGACCGCATCAAGGCATACGACGTCGAGCTGGAAGACGCCACCCTCGGCCGGCCGCTGGCGGCGGCACTGGCACATGTCCCCCGACCAATGGTGCTGGATGTGGCCACCGGCACCGGGCGCGTGCCCATGAGTCTGCTCCGCCAGCCGGCGTTCCGCGGCACGATCGTGGGGCTGGACCTTTCCGCCGGCATGCTGGCTCAGGCCCGCCGCAACCTGGCGGAACACGCCGGCCGGGCCTATCTGGTGCAGGGGGACGCCTGCCGGCTCCCCTTTCCCGATGCCGCCTTCCACGCGGTGACGTGCTGTGAGGCGCTGGAATTCATGCCGCACCCCCGCGCCGCGCTGGCGGAAATGACGCGCGTGCTGAAACCAGGCGGCTGGCTCCTCTTCACCAACCGCATCGGCTGGGAGGCACGCTTCCTGCCGGGCAAGGTCTTCCCCCGCCGGCGGGTCGCCAGCGTCCTGCAGGACCTCCCATTGGAGGAAGTTCAAGAGGTCGTCTGGGAGGTCAATTATGACCAGGTCTGGGCGCGCCGGCGGGCATGACGGTAACGGGTACCTGGCATCATACCGCCCCATTATCTTATCAGCACAAGGAGCATGACCGTGAGAATCGTCCGCTGCATCTACCAGCATCAACCGACCTACGGCATCGTGCAGGGGGAGATGGTCCACCGACTGCGCGCCGGCAGTCCGTTCGCGGGGCCGCTCGAGCCGGCGGAGCCCATCGGCCGGCTGGACGAACTGCGACTGCTTCCCCCCTGCGAGCCGACCAAGATCATCGCGGTGGGACGCAATTATGCCGCCCACGCCGCCGAACAGCAGGTCGAGGTGCCGGCGGAGCCCCTGCTGTTCCTGAAGCCGCCGAGCGCCCTCGTCGGCCATGAGGAGCCGATCATCCTGCCGGCGGAAAGCCAGCAGGTGGACCACGAGGCGGAACTGGTGGTGGTCATTGGCCGGCGGGGAAAGGACATCCCACGCCAGGAAGCACTGCGGCACATTCTCGGCTATACCTGCGGCAACGACGTCACCGCCCGCGACCTCCAGCGGCGCGATGGGCAGTGGACGCGCGGCAAGGGGTTCGATACTTTTGCGCCGCTGGGGCCGTGGATCGAGACGGGAATCTCGCCGGCAGACCTGCGGGTGCTCTGCCGCGTCAACGGCCAGGTGCGCCAGAACGGCCGCACGCGGGATATGATCTTCGATATCCCCTTCCTGGTGAGCTATATCTCCCACATTATGACGCTGGAGCCAGGGGATGTCATCTACACCGGCACGCCGGCCGGCATCGGCCCGTTGGCGGCCGGCGATGTGGTGGAGGTCGAGATCGAGGGCATTGGCATCCTGCGCAATCCGGTGCAGGCAGATACCAGGCGTTGAGCCGGCCGGTAGGGTTTGCCCTGCAGACATATCGGGGTATACTTATGCTATCAGAATATATTGTTCATCTCACATGATACCATGGAGGGCGCCATGAAGCATTTTCTGTGCATCGCTGACCTGACGGTGGATGAGTTCGAAGGCCTGCTGAACCTGGCCGAACGCCTGAAGAAGGAATATCTCAGCGGCGGCAACAAGCCCATCCTGGCCGGCAAGACCCTCGGCATGATCTTCCAGAAGCCATCCCTGCGCACCCGCGTCTCCTTCGACATGGCCATGCTGCACCTGGGCGGGCAGGCGCTGTACCTCTCCCCCAACGAGATCCAACTGGGCAAGCGCGAGGCGGTCTCCGATGTGGCGCGCGTGCTCTCCCGCTATGTGCACGGCATTATGGCACGCGTCTTCGCCTATGATGACGTGCTGGAGCTGGCCAAGTGGTCCTCCGTGCCGGTCATCAACGGCCTTTCGGACTACAACCATCCCTGTCAGGCCCTGTCCGATGTCTTCACGGTGCGCGAGAAGTTCGGCACCCTGCGCGGCATCCGCCTGGTCTTTGTCGGCGATGGGAGCAACAATGTGGCCACATCCCTGATGTTCGCCGGCGCCCAGACCGGCATGGACATCGTCATCAGCGCGCCGGCCGGCTACATGCCCAAGTCCGAAACCGTCGCCAAAGCGCGCCAGCTCGCCGCCCGTACCGGCGCCTCCATCTCCCTCATTGAGGACCCGAAAGAGGCGGTGCGCGGCGCCCAGGTGATTTATACCGACGTCTGGACCAGCATGGGGCAGGAGGCGGAGGCAGAGGAGCGCCAGAAGATATTCCCGCCCTATCAGGTGAACTCCGCCCTGGTGGCGCTGGCGAACCCGAAGGTCATCGTCATGCACTGCCTGCCGGCGCACCGCGGCCAGGAGATCACCGATGAGGTCATGGATGGACCGCATTCCGCTGTCTTCGACCAGGCCGAGAACCGCCTGCATGCGCAGAAAGCGCTGGTGGCCCATCTGCTGGGCGGGGTGCCCCTGGCTTGATCGCGCGGCAAGCACGGCGCCGGCACGCCCGCCCGCGTTTCTGAAGGAGACCGCCTGTGGCCGGAAAACGCAAGGTCTTCGAACAAGCCCTGCGCGAAGGACATAATTTCGCCTGGGATGGCCGGTGGAAGGAGGCCATTGCCGCCTATCAGCGCGCCCTCCAGGAGTTCCCGGACAATGCGGATGTCCACATCTACCTGGCGCAGGCATACCTTTCCAGCGGGGAGCCGGCCAGCGCCCTGGCCTCGTACCAGCGGGCGTGCGAACTGCGGCCGGACGATCCCCTGCCCCATCTGCGCGCCGGCGCCATCCTGGCGGATATGGGCGATTCGGCCGGAGCTGTCCGCCACTATCTGGCGGCGGCCGAGGTCTTTGCCGCAATGAAAAACTGGGCCAGGGCGGTGGAAACCCTGGAGCAGGCCGCCAAGCTTGCGCCGGAGGACCTCACCGCCCACGAGCGGCTCGCCGGCGCGTATCTGCAGGCCGGCCGCACCCAGGAGGCGGTGCGGACATACCTGGTGCTGGCGCACCTCTTCCAGCGGCAGAACGAACGGGAGCGCGCCCTGGAATGCATCCAGCAGGCCCTCAATATTAACCCGCGCAGCGCGGCCGCCCGGCAGGCGCTGGAGGCGCTCGGCCAGGGCGCGGCGCCGCCGGCCGCCGGCCCGGTGCGCCCCACCGTGGAAGCCCCCACAGCCCCTCAGGAGGAGAAAGCCGGGGAGGAAGCGGAGAGCGCCAACCCCGCTGAGGCACTCCGCCGGCGGGCGCTGGAAACCCTAGCCGAGGCCATTTTCGAATCGGTCGAAGAGAGCGCCGGCCCATCCACCCGCGCCCTGCCCCTCCTTGCCCAGGCGATGGATTATCAATCGCGCGGCGCGCTGGAGCAGGCGGTGGGCCTCTTTGAGCAGGCGCTCGGGCAGGGGCTGGACTGGCCAGCGGTGCACTTCAACCTGGCGGTGCTTCTTCAGCAGTTGGGCCGCTGGGAGCAGGCTGTCCCCCACTTTCAGCGCGCCTTGGCGGACCCGGATTACGCCGCCGGCGCCCACTTTGCGCTGGGCCAGGGCTATCAAACGCGCGGCCAGACACAGCAGGCGCTGACCCATTTTCTGGAGGCGCTCAAGCTCCTGGAACTGCGCGCGAGCGCTGAGGAAATGCACGCCCAACTGGCCGGCTGTTACGAAGCACTGCAGGCGCAGTACGCCGGCGAGCGCTCAGCGGAAGGGGCGTTGGTGCTCATCTCTTCCATCGTCGATTTCCTCGGCTCCCCCGGCTGGGAGCAGAAGGTGCACGAGGCGCGCCGCCGGCTGGACCGCTTCGCCGCACATGGCTTCGTCACCTCCCTGGCGGAAGCATTGGCCACGCCGGACGCCCAGAGCGCGCTGGAGGCCCTGGCCTTCAGCGAGGAGTACATGCGCCGGCGGTGGTTCGCCTCGGCGGAAGAGGAATGCTATCGGGCGCTGGCACGGGTGCCGGGCTATCTGCCCCTGCACCTGCGGCTGGCGGAGATCAGCGCCCTGCAGGGCCGCATGGATGCCGCTCTGCAGAAGTGCGTTATGGTGGCGCAGACCTACCGCCTGCGCCGGCAGAACGCGCAGGCCGTGCAGGTCTACCGCCTGGCACTGCAGTTCGCCCCACTCGACACAGTCTTACGCAGACAGCTCATCGAGGAACTGCTGGTACTTGGGCAGGTGGACCAGGCGCTGGAGGAGTACATCCAGCTCGCCGACGCCTACTATCACCTGGCGGCCATAGACGAATGCATCACGGCGTATCAGGAAGCGTTGAAGCTGACGCCGCGCTCGTCGGAGTGCGTTGTCTGGGAGGCACGGCTCCTGCCGCGCCTGGCCGACCTGTACGTCCAAAGCTTTGACTGGACCAGAGCGCGCGAGATATACCGGCGTCTGTCCGCCCTGCCGGCGCCGCAGAACCTCGAAACATGCCTGGGCCGGATTGACCTGGCCTTCAAGTTGGAGGAAATTGACGCCGGCCTGCGCGAACTTGACGACCTGCTGGAGCGTCTACACAAGGAAGGGGCGGACGAACAGGCAGAACGGACCCTGCGCTCTCTGGTGGATGCCTGGCCGGCCATCGCTCCCCTGCAGGAGCGCATGGCGGACTGGTACATTGCCCAGGGGCGCACAGAGGAGGCCATTCAGGTCCTGAACACATTGGGGGAACTGCAGTTGGACGCCGGCATGACCGATGATGCGGTGCGCACCGTGCGCAAACTGGCCGCGCTGGAACCGGACAAGGCCGGCGACTACCAGCGACTGCTGGATTATCTCTTGAGCGCACGGTCAGCACAGGCCGAGACGGATGAACCAGGACAGGCATAGTGAAGGGCGGAGATGGATCTGACCAATATCTTTGAGCCGCTCAGCGTACTGCGGGACATCACGCTGGCCGGCGTGGTGGACATCCTGCTGGTGGCGCTGGTGTTCTACCTGATCCTGCGGTTGTTCCAGGGCACCCAGGCCATCCAGCTCTTGCGCGGCATGATACTACTCGTCCTCATCATCAGCGTGCTGAGCAGTCTTCTGCGCCTGCGTGCCTTCACCTGGCTCATCCGCAACAGCTTCGCCGCCCTGCTGGTCGCCCTGCCGGTGATTTTCCAGCCGGAACTGCGGCGGGGGCTGGAGCGTCTGGGCCGCACCGGCTCCTTGCGCAATTTACTGCGCAACCCAGAGACCGTCAATATGATTATCGAGGAAATTGTGGATGCCTGCGAGCTGATGGCCGACCGCCGGCACGGCGCCCTCATCGTGCTGGAACGGGTGACCGGCCTGCAGGATTACGTCGAAACCGGCACCCCCATCGACGCGCCGGTCAGCTCGGAACTGCTCCAGACCATCTTCTATCCCGGCACCCCCCTGCATGACGGGGCAGTGATCATCCGTGCCGGCCGCATTGTGGCGGCGCGCGTCGTCCTGCCCCTGGCGGAACACGCGCCGGCCTACAGCCACCTGGGCACGCGCCATCGCGCCGCCATCGGCATTACCGAACAGACCGATGCCCTGGCCATCGTGGTTTCGGAGGAGACCGGCATCATCTCCGTGGCCCAGAACGGCCGCATGATCCGCCGGCTGGGCCGCGAGCGGCTGGCCAACGTCCTGCGGTCGTTCTATCGTTTATCGCCGGCTGGGCGATCGCCCCTGGCCGGCATCACCCGCTGGTTCTCCAGCGGATCGTCATCATCGCGCCGATCATCCTGAAGTTGTGAGACATCCCATGCGCCGCCTGTTGAACGAACTGGGTTCCATCATCCTCGCGCTGGTGCTGGGTATCATCGTGTGGGTGGTGGCCATGAACGAGGAAAACCCCATCACGCGAGGGATATGGGGGGATACCATTCCGCTGGAACTGGTCAACCAGCCGGCCGGCACCATCATCGTCGGCGATGTACCCAAAACGGTGCAGGTCGAAATCCGCGCGCCCCAGAGCAGTTGGCGAGACCTGCGCCGGGAGAGCTTTCGCGCCGTGGTGGATCTGGCCGATGCGCAGATCGGCATGAATCAGCTCGAGGTACATGTGGAATGCTCGGATCGCCGGGTGGAAATCATCGAAAGCCGGCCGAGCACCATCTCCGTGCGCCTGGATCGGCTCAAACAGACCAACTGGAGCGTGCGGGTGGTGGTTATGGATTCCCCGCCTTTCGGCTATGAGGTCAAGAGCGAAAACATCACCGTCAACCCCAACACAGTTACTGTCTCCGGGCCGGAGACCTTTGTCAATCAGGTCAGCGAGGTGGTTGCCGAGGTGTATCTGCGGGGGGCGACGGAGGCTGTGGAGCGCCGCGTGTCTCTGCGGGCGCGCGATGCGCAGGGAGAGGCGGTGAATGTGACGCTGGAGCCGGCGACCGTGCTGGTGAAAGTGCCCATTGTCCAGCAGAGGGGCTTCCGCAACCTGCCAGTGCGGGTTGTGTGGGAAGGACAGCCGGCGGCCGGCTACCGCATCAGCAACGTCTCGGTGGACCCCAGCATTGTGACCATTATCGGCGATCCGCAGACCATCGAGCAGTTGCCCGGTTATCTGGAGACGGCGCCGGTGCAGGTTGACGGAGCCACCGCCGACGTGGTAGAGCACGTCTCGCTCATCCTGCCGGAGGGCGTCTCGCTCCTCGGCATCCAGACCGTGCAGGTGACCATCAGCATCACCCCGATCGAATCCAGCCTGACCGTGGAGCGCAAGGTGCAGGTGCAGGGCCTGCCGGCCACCATGCAGGCCCAGGTCTCGCCTAAGACGGTGAATATCATCCTGTCTGGCCCCCTGCCCAAGCTAGATGCCCTGCGCACGGAGGATGTGCAGGTCATCGTGGACGTGTTCAACCTGGGGCCGGGAGTCCACCAGCTCGCGCCGGTAGTCATCGTGCCGGAGGGTATCCGGGTGCAAAGCGTGGTGCCGGAGCGGGTGCAGGTGGAAATCATCGCCCTGCCCACCCCGACCCCGACCGCTACCACAACGCCCACGCCGGCCAGACCGCCGGGCACCGGCACGCCCGGCACGCGCACACCGGCACCCACTTCCACGCCGGCCGCCCCCTCACCCACCCCGCGCCCGGCCAGCACCACCAGCTTCTCCATCCGGCTGTATCCCGTGCCGGACGAGAGAATCCGCTGATGGAGAGGTGGAGGAAAACATGAGTTCCCGCATCGTCGCCATTGTGGGGCGCCCGAATGTGGGCAAATCCACTTTGTTCAACCGATTGGTGGGCCGGCGTCTGGCCATCGTCGAGGACCAGCCCGGCACCACCCGCGACCGCCTGTACGCGGAAACCGAATGGAACGGCGAGCGTTTCGTGGTTGTGGATACCGGCGGCCTGGAAGTGCTCACCAGCGGAGGGCCGGCCCCTCAGCCGGAGCGCACGCCGCTGGCGGTCGCCTCCGAACCCTTCGTGCCGGCCATGCGCTCCCAGGCAGAAATGGCGATCCAGGAAGCGGACGTGGTCATCATGCTGGCAGATGCCATCGAGGGGCTGACGCCGGCCGACCACGAGGTCGCCGACGTCCTGCGCCGCTCCAACAAGCCCGTCCTCCTGGCCATCAACAAGGCCGATAATGAGGCGCGCGCTTCGGACATCTACGAGTTCTATGCGCTGGGGCTGGGAGACCCCATCCCCATATCCGCTCTGCACGGCATTGGGGTAGGGGAACTGCTGGACAAGGTGGTGGAACTCCTGCCGCCGGAGGAGCCGCCGGCCCGTCCGGAGGCGGTGCAGATCGCCATCGTCGGCCGGCCGAACGTGGGCAAATCTTCCCTGCTCAACGCCCTCCTGGGACAGGAACGCGCCATCGTCAGCGAGATACCCGGCACCACCCGCGACGCCATTGACACCTATCTGGAATGGGAGGGACAGCCGGTGGTGCTGATCGACACCGCCGGCATCCGGCGCCGCGGCCAGATCGAGCAGGGCATTGAGAAGTACAGCGTCCTGCGCGCCCTGAAGGCCATCTCGCGCGCCGATGTGGTGCTCCTGCTGATCGACGCCACCGAGGGAGTCACGGCCCAGGACGCGCATATCGCCGGCTATATCCTGGACGAGATGAAAAGCGTGGTGGTCGTGGTCAACAAGTGGGACGCCATACCCAAGGACACATACACCATGGACGAGTACCGCGCCCTGGTGCGTGCTCAGCTTCGTTTCCTGGACTACGTGCCGGTGCTTTTCATCTCGGCGAAAACCGGCAAGCGGGTATCCACTGTCCTGCCGACCGCCCTGCGGGTGCATCAACAGCGTCTGGCGCGCATCCCGACCTCCCTGCTGAATGATATCATGCGGGAGGCCATCGCCCGGCATGCCCCGCCCAGCAAAGCCGGCCGGCGCCTGAAGTTCTACTATGCCACCCAGGCCGACGTGGCCCCACCGACCTTCGTCTTCTTCGTGAATGACCCCGGCCTGGTGCACTTTTCGTATGAGCGCTACATCGAGAACCGCCTGCGCGAGCAGTACGGCTTCGAGGGCACTCCCCTGAAGCTGGTCTTTCGCGGCCACAAGCCCGCTGGCGGGAAAAAGCGGGGGAGATAGACCTTGGGCATGAGCGCTTCGCGCCGCAGGGAGCTCCTCCGGCCGGCGTTCCTGGCGCTGGCTGTCCTGTGGATTGTGCTGGGCATCGGGCCGCGGAACGCGCCGCCGCGCGCCTGGCCGGCCCGTGTCAACGGCACCCGATACGTCATCCCCGCGGAAAACTCCAGCGCCGGCATCCCCCTCGTAGAGGTGGCCGGGAGCCGCTGGGAGATGGGCTTTGCCCTGGGAAGACTGCTCCAGGCCGAAATCCGCGAGACGATTGCCGCCGCGCATGCGTTCTGCGCCGCCGGCGCTCTTCCTGCTGGGAACCCCTGCGCCGAAGCCTCTGCCGGCCTGCGGCAGGCCCTTCCGCCGCTGTTCCTGGCGGAGGCCGAGGGATTGGCGGCCGGCGCAGAAGTCCGTACGGCGGACATCCTCCTGCTCAACGCGCTGTTCGAGGCCTGGTTCCCGCCGGCGGACGGCAGTTTGGGGACGGCCGGCTTCGCCGCCTGGGGGCCGGCGGTTGTCTCCGGCCAGGCGCTGTTGGGGGCCGGCTGGCGGCCGGCGGAAGGTGCTTCCCTGGTGTGGGTGGTGCGCCGGCCGGACGATGGGCTGGAGAACGCGACCCTGGGCCTGCCCGGCTGGTTGGGGGGCGTGGCCGGCCTGAATGAGGCGCACGTCGCCGGCTGGGCCCTGCCGGCGCGCACCAGCGACAGTTCCCCGGCCGGCCTGCCGGCATCCCTTATCCTGCGCGGCGCGCTGGAACAGGCCGCCGCCAGCCAGGAGGCACTGCGCTGGAGCATGGGACAGCCGCACAGCGGCGGGGCGCAGGTGGTGTTCGCCGGCGAGGTTTCAGCCGCCGGCGTCGAGTGGTCCGCCCGCATGCAGGAACCGCTGGCATCGGACGCCAACACCATTTTCGCCGCCGGCCTTTTCCGCCACCCGACCCTGGCCGCGGTCCAACTCCCCGTCCTCCCCTCCGCACTGTTCAGCGCCGCCGAAGAACGCGCGGAGCGCGCGCAGGCCAAACTGCGGGCCAACAGCGGCTGGATGGGTTGGGAAAAAGGGCTGGATTTCCTGCGCGCATGGGCGGAAGAGGAAACGACAGCCGGCCCCGAGAAGCACCCTGTTGCGGTGGTGCTGATGGAGCCGGCGGAGATGCGGGTATATGCCGGCACGGCCGGCGCTGTTCAACCGCTGGCATTCACGGTGTTCGAGCCTTTATCCGCTCCAGCTCGCCGATGAGGGACCAAGGGCCGGCCCAGGTGATGCGCACGTCCACCAGCGCGCCGGCCAGTTCCTCCTCGCTCTCAAAGAAGACCAGCTTGTTCTGCCTGGTTCTGCCGCGCCAGCGGCCCTTCTGCCGCTCCTCCACCAGTACCTCGACGCTCTTGCCCAGCAGAGCGGCATTGATCTCGCCGGCAATGCGCTCCTGAAGCTTCTCCAGCTCCTGCCGGCGCGCTTC
>JACIWP010000078.1 GCA_014360855.1 Anaerolineae bacterium | reverse complement strand
CACATGGGCCTCCAAGCTGAAATGCCGGCGCACATGCTCGCGGGCGCGCTGTCGAATGGCCTGCGCCAGGGAGGCATCATCTAACAGCCGGCCCATCGCCGCCGCCAGCGCATCCGCATCCCCTGGCGGCACTAGAAGCCCAGTTTCCCCATCCCGAATGATCTCGGGCACCGCGCCGGCGTTCGCCCCTACCACCGGCACGCCGGCGGCCATGCCCTCGATGATGACCCGGCCGAACGGCTCCGGCCGCACCGAGCAGTGGGCCAGCACATCCAGCGCCGGCAGAAGCTCGACGATGCGCTCCCAATAGCCGGCGAAAATCACCCGGTCGGCAATGCCCAGCTCCTGCGCCAGGGCCTTCAGGTGCTCCAGGTAGGCCGGCTCCGTGGGGTCGGCGTCGCCGGCGATGACGGCGCGCAAGTTCGGGCGTTCGCTCGCCAATTTCGCCACCGCTCGCAGAAACACCTCATGCCCCTTCCAGGCCACCAGCCGGCCGGTGATGCCGACCACCTGATGGGCCGGCGACAGGCCCAGCCGGGCACGCGCGGCATCCTTATCCCCGCTCGCGACGAATTCTTCCGGGTCCAGCGCGTTGTAAATCACCACGCCGCGCTCCGCCGGCACCCCCTGGGCGACGTGGGCGTCGGCAATGGCCCGCGAGATGTAGATGCAGGTATGCACCCAGCGCGTCAGCCGGCGGTCGAGCCAGGTCAGCCGCTCAAAGGCCCGCACGTGGCTGATGTAGGGCACGCCGGCCAGCGCCGCCGCCAGCACCGCCTCCCGGTTGCTGATCAGCACATCGTTGCCGTGCACCAGGTGAATCCTCTCCTGGCGGATGACCCGCAGTAGGCGCAGGGTGCCAGGCCCGATCTGCCGCAAGATGGCCAGCCATTCTGCCAGGGGGTTCGAACGCCGGCGCCGCGCCGGCGCGGCCGGCCGACCCGCTCCCACCGCAGTGTTTCCCAGCACCAACACCTTAGCGCCGGCCTCCTCAAAGCGCCGCAAGAACGGATTGGGCCGGTAGAACAGCACCACCGGCTCGTAACGCCCTTTATCCAGGCCCCGCACAAGCTGGTACAGGCTCACGATGGAGCCGCCGAAGGCATGGGCCATCTCCACGAACAGGATGCGCCGGCGCATGGGTCCCCTTGGCTCTCAGCGGACGGCCGTGCGCCCACGCCGACGCAGTGCACTGCTCAATCCCTCGATAAATTCGATCACGAACGCCAGGATGATGCCCACCATCAGGCTGGTGACGCCGCCAACGGCCGCCAGCCGCGGCAGGTTGGACTGCGCCGGCGCGTCCGGGGTGCGGGCCGGCTCCGTGACCTGGATATAGCCGACCTGCAGGGCCGCAGCCTCCTTCAGCCGGGCCTCGTTCTCCTTGGCCAGCAGGAAGTTATAATCTTGCTCCGCCAGGGCTACCTCGCGGTTCAACTGGTCGTATTTTTCCCGCAAGCCGATGAGCGCCAGGAGGTCCGATTCCTTCTGGGCGATCTGCTGGTCAAGCTCGACGCGGGCCGCCCGATGGCCGGCGGCCGCCGCCTCCTGCTCCGCCGCCAACTGTAGGAAACGGCGGATCATCTCCTGGTAATATGCCCGCGAGGCGGCGGTCTCCGAAAGCTTATCCAGCTCCGCCTGCGCCTTCTGCGCCTCTGCCCGATAGGACTGTGCCACGGCCAGGGCTTTCTGCTCTTCCACGGTTGCCGCATCGCGCTGGGCCTCCAGGGCGCGGACGATGTCCTGATAGGCGTTCAGCTCCCGCTCCAGCGAATCCAGGTTGTTCTGGAGCTTGAATTTGAGCAGGGCATCCTTGGCCTGGGCCAGGCGGTCGCCGGCCTCCTGCAGTTGGGCAGTCAGGAACTCGCGCGCCACGCGTGCCGGCAGTGCCCGATACTCGCGGTAGTACTGGATGGCCTTGTCCACGTGAGTGGTCACCAGCGATTCCGCGCCTTGGGGCGTGTCCGCCTCCGCCGTCACGTAAATTGCATCCCCCTCGCGCACGATGCTGATGCGGTTGAGCACATCCAGCGCGCTGGCGCTCAGGTTCAGCTCGGCGATGGTGCGCCAGGCCACCAGGCCGTTCTTCAGCACGCTGACGAACTCGTTCTGCACGGTGGCGATCTCATCCGTGGTCGTGGTGGTGCGCACATTCCCGAACAGGCTGACCTGCTCCGGCTCCGAACCCACCACCTGCAGTTTGACGGTGGCGCGGTACACCGGCGGCGAGGTCAGGCCGGTCACCAGGATGACGGCCATGGTGGCGATGAACAGCAGGGCGATCAGCCACAGCCGCTTGCGGATGACCTGCCAGTAGGTCAGGAATTCCGTGATGTCCATGGGTGTCTCCTCTCATCCCCTCACATTGCTCGCCGGCGTTTCTCCTCCAGCACGCCGGCGATGATGTCCGAGATCGTCTCCGCACGCCGGTGCCAGGTGTTCTCCTGCGCCACCTGGCGCTGGCGCCGGCGAATGTCCTCCGGGTGGTCTGCCAAGGCCTGCGCCACCGCCGGCACCGCCTCCGCCGGCCCCCCCACAATATGGACCAGCTCAGCATACTGGCGCGCCGCCGGCACATCGCTGGCCACTACCGGCTTCTCACAGGCCATGTACTCGTACAGCTTCAGCGAGCTGATGTTGCGCGTCCACTCGTTCAACCGATAGGGCAGAAGGCAAACGTCCAGCGCCTTGATATAGTGCGGCACCAGCTCCACCGGCTTTTGGCCGAGGAAATGTACGTTGGGCATGGCGCGCAGGCGGCGCAGTTCCGGATCCTCGGCCGGCACGCTCAGCGGCCCGACGATGACCACCGAGGCCCTCGGGTAGGCCTCGGCGATGGCGCTGAAATAGCGCAGGTCCAGCTTGGCATTGACGGCGCCCACATACCCGATCAGCGGCCGCGGCAGGCCGGCCATATCCGCCGGCAGTGGCGTGTCCCGCCGCATGACCTCCGCAAAGGTCTCGTAATGCACCGCATTCGGCACCAAGTAGGTATGGCGGTTAAAGGGGCGCTTGCTCTCGTACAGCGCCGGCGCCGTGGTGATGACCACATCGGCGCGCTGGAGCAGTTCTCGCTCGCGCCGGCGCACTGCCTCCCGGTCTGCCACCCCTTCATAGGCGGAGTACTCGTCCACCACATGATACAGCACCAGCTTTTCCCCCCACTGCCCGATGAGGTCGGACATTTCTGGCCGGCACAGCCACAGGATGGGCTGAGACATACCCAGCCGGCGCATCTGCCGGCGCAAGGAATGCCGGCGCAGGCCGGCGGCCAGCTCCCGCAGGGGGAAGCGCCCGCTGATAGGCGCATAGGGCAGGTTGTGATAGACGTACAGGTTGGGCCGCACCTGCGTCACCCGCTCCCGCCAGATATCGCGCCAGGGGAAACGGCCGGCCAGCAGTGCTTGCACGGTCTCCCGCAAATAGGTGCGCGGCTCCACGTACAGCACCCTGTTTCGCTCGGCGAACACCGTCAGCAGGTGGTGCCGGTTGCGCCAGATATCGCTCCAGAGGTCGGGCGCGAAGCAGAGGATGCTCTCACCCTCCAGCACGGCGCGCCTCCCTGCCGCCGGCAATACGGCGGTACACCTCCGCATGTTGGGCGCCGAGGCGCTCCCAGGAAATGGTTTCCAGATAGGCGGCGATGGCCTGGCCGGCGCTCTCCATATCCATTGCCTGGGCCTGCTCCAGGGCCTGGCGCAGGGCCGGCACGCCCGCTGGCTCGTAGCAGATGCCGGCCGCCGCCCGCACCAGCGCCGGGAAGGGGCCGATGGCCGGCACCACGATCGGCTTGCGGAAGGAAAGCGCCAGCACCGCCGCACCAGAGGTCGTGACCTGGCGGTAGGGCAGGACGCATACGTCCGCCGCCTTCATGAAGTACTGCACTCGGTCATCTGGGACGTGTTCCAGGAACATCAGGATGCGCACGTCCTCCTGCGCTAATGCCTGCAGAGATGCCGCATACGCCGGCGCGTGGGCATGGCCGGCGATGATCAGGCGCGCGGCCCCATCGTCCAGGGAGCGGAACGCTTCTATCAGCTCCTCGGCGCCCTTATAGGGCCGCAGGCCGCCCAGCATCAGATAGACGAACGCCTCCTGCGGCAGGCCCAACTGCCGGCGCGCCTCCTGCCGGCTCACGCTGTCCGGGTAACATCCCACGTAGCTCCCGTGTGGGATGACATGGATGCGCGCCGGCCGGCGCACCCGCCGGCCCAGGGCCTCTGCCGTGACCTCATCGTGCACGTGCAGGGCGTCCGCCCAGGCGAACAAGGCGGCATTAGCCAGGGCGTTGAACAGCGCATCCCGCCCCTCGTGCTGACTTAGGTTGTGCACGGTGTAGACCAGGCGCAGACCCGCTTGCCGGGCCAGCGCCAGGCCGGCCATGAACGAGATAAACCGCCGCCAGCGCCCGCGGGCACGCGCGCCGGCGTACTGCAGTTCCGGCCAGTGAATGTGCAGGATATCGGCCCGCCGGCGGTTGCGCTGGATCCAATCCAGGGTCAGCCGGTCCTCGCAGGCCACCTGAATATCGGGCGCCGCGGCGCGCACCCCGTCGGCGAGCAGTTCCACATATGGGTTCAACTGCACCGTGGAAAACAGGGCTACCCGCAGGGGTTGGCCGGTCGAAGCGCTCATTTGGGCACCTGCTTCCCGTTGGCGAACCGCAGGCCGTTGCGCGCCAGGACCCATTCGAAGCCGGTGCGCACTTCCCGCCGCAGTTCGCGATCCACCAGCCACATCCCGCCGGCGTACAAACACACCATGATCATCAAGGCCATCAGGAAGCCCAGCCGCGCGTGCGGAGTGGCGCGGAACTGGAGCTGGAGCAGGCGGGCCGCCGCCGCCGACAGCAGGGCGACGCTGAAGATCGGCCCCAGACAGCGCACATAGTCCATGGCGGTGGCCTGAATCACGCGGTTCACCAACGCGGCGGAGATGAAGAAATCGACGACGGCCACGGCGGCTGAGAGCACGCTGACGCCGATAATGCCGTAATACTTGGTGGCGGGGTACAGGAAGAGCAGCATGGTGATGAGCCGCCACAGGGCGATGTAGGTCAGCCACTTGGGCCGGCCGCCGGCCTTGAACACATTGCCCATGTTAGCGGCAATGGAACGGATCAGCCCGTATATCCCCAGCCACTGGAGCGGCACGATGGCCGCCGCCCACTTCGGCCCATAGACCACGTTCACGAAATCGGCCGCGAAGACCACCGTGGCCACGCCGATGGGCACGGAGAGGAGCGAGACGTAGCGCATGGTGGCGAAATAGACCCGTTTCATGCGTTCCAGGTCATCCTGAATCTTGGCCAGGGCCGGGAACATCACCTGTCCCACGATGCGGGTGATCTGGGTCGCCGGCAGGTTGGAGAGGTTGTATGCCAGGCCGTAGGCGCCCAGCGCCGCGGCGTCCAGGATGCGCCCCACAAACATGTCATCCACATTGGTGATGGCGAAGATCAGGAGCTGGCTCCCGATGATATGCTTGCCGTAGTCCAGCATCTCACGCGCCAGGTCCCAGTGAAACGTCCAGCGCGGCCGCCAGTCCGTGACAGCATAGGCCAAGGCGGAGGTGGCGGCGGCGCTGGCCAGCCGGCCGGCGACCAGGCTCCACACCCCCAGGCCGCTCAACGCACAGGGCACCGCCACCATGCCGTTCACCACGCTGGGCACCACCATGGGGATGGCCCGCTTGCGGAAATCCAACTCCTTGGCCAGCAGGGTCAGCGGCACCTGCCCGAAGGAGGAGATCAGCATGGTCAGGCTGAGCGCCCGCAGGATGGGGATGACGCGCGGCTCCTTGAAGAACCAGGAGATATACGGGGCGCTGACGACGCCGACCAGGGTGGTCAGCACGCCGCCCACAACGACAATGGAAAAGGCGGTAGCGGAAGCCTCCGGGATACGGTCCTTGCGGTAAATCAGGGCGGAGGTGAAGCCGAACTCGGCGAACAGGGCCAGCGAGTCCAGCGCCAGGGTGGCCACCGCCACCACGCCGAAATCCGCCGGCACCAGGATGCGCGCCAGCACGATCTGGACAACAAAGGCGATGAGCTTGTTGCCAGCCTGGGAAAGCGCTACCCAGAAGATACTGCTCAGCACGTCACGGCGCAGGCTCACGCCGGCGATGCTCCTTTCCTTCCCACCAGGATGAAATCGCGGGCGAACAGCCCGGGATAATGGCGCGCCAGCCAGGTGTACAAGCGGTTCAGGGGCGGCCGGCGCAGCCAGCCAGGGTAAAAGCCAGGCACCCAGAGGCTCGCACTGCCATCCACGCGTTCCACCACCACCCCCCGTTCCTGACACAGCTTGCGGGCCTCATAGACGGTGAAGAAGCGCAGGTGTGATGGGTCGGTGGGCGAGTTGCGCACATAGGGGAAGCGGCCGGCCAACAGCCATAACCGACAGCGCCAGTGAGCGATATTGGGCAGGCACAGGACCAGCCGGCCGCCGGGCTTCAACACGCGCACGCACTCATCCAGGTGCTTTTCGTGGAAAAAGCGGTGCTCGATAGCGGAGTTGGAGACCACCGTGTCGAAGATGTTGTCCGGGTAAGGGAGCCGGCCGTCCTGCGCATCGAGGTCTACATGCTGAACGGGCACGCCCTTTTCCCGGGCGCGCTGTACCGCCTCCCGCGACATCTCGGTCGCCTCCACCAGGGCGCCTTTGTCCATCATCATGCGGGCCAGCACGCCCGGCCCGCAGTCCACCTCCAGCACCCGCTCCCCGGGCTGGACATAGGCCAGCAGGAGCTGGAGGCGGTTCACATCACAGCGATCTCCCACCCGTTGCCAATAGGTATCATAATACAGAGACAGGTCCATAGCTTCGGCAGTATCCTCTTCAGTTGTAACCCTATTTTACCCCGTTTGCGGCCTCGGACGAAATCCAGCACCTTCCGCAACCGCTCTTCGTCCCCGCCCAGGAGCCAGAGGACGGCGCGGCGCAGGCGGTAGCGCCAGGGATGCCGCCGGCGCAGATGCAGTTCCGCCTTCAACTGCTCAAAGCGCCGGTATTTCTCGGCCAACTGCGCCGGCGTCAGCGTCGGCAGTTCCAACACACTCTCCGGGCTGTAATATCCCCACAGCGTGCGCTCGCCCTTCAACATCCCTTCCCGCACCACGCGCTCATACAGCTCCGTCATGGGGTAGGGATAAAAGACCGAGAACTGCAGGTCATCGGGCGCCAGCTCGCGGTTCAGGGCGATGGTCTCCTCGATCATCTCCGGGGTCTCGCCCGGCAGTCCCAGCATGTTGCAGGTGTAAATCCGCAGGCCGTGCCGGCGCAGAAGCCGGAAGGCCTGGCGGATCTCTTCGTTGGTCATACCGCGCTTCAGGACCTCGCGCCGCATTTGCTCGTTGCCCGATTCCAGGCCGATGCGCACGCCGGCACAGCCGGCCCGTGCCAGCGCCCGCACCAGTTCCTCGTTGCCCAGGATGCGCTCCACCCGCGTGTTGATCCAGAAGGGGAAGCGGAAGCGCGCCGCATATGCCTCGCAGAAATCCAGCGCCCAGCGGCGGTTCAGGGTAAAGGTGTCATCCTGGAAGTTCAGCATGCGCACAGGATAGCGCTCTGCCAGGGCTTCGATCTCGGCCAGGATGTTCTCCACACTGCGATAGCGCACATAGCGCCCCAGGCCGCGATAGCGCTCCTGCAGGCCCGGGTTACAGCAGTACGAACAGCGGTACGGACAGCCTCTGCCGGCCAGCATGTCCACCCAGCCGGCGTTGGCCGCCAGGATGGCGTCGAAGTCGAATATCTCGCGGTCCGCGAAAGGAAGCTCATCCAGCGCCTGAAGGAGCGGGCGCAGAGGGTTGCGCCGCCAGCCGTCCTGCCGGCGCACCCACAGGTTTTGGATGTCGCTGACATCTTCTCCCCGCTCCAGGCGCTCGGCCAGCTCCAGCATCGGCAGTTCCCCCTCTCCGACGCACAGGGCGTCCAGCGCCGGCGAGCGCGCCACCATCTCCGGCGCCAGGGTGGGGTGGACGCCGCCGGCGATGAGGAAGACCTCCGGCACCGCCTCCTTCAGCCAGGACGCGCACTGCTCCACCGCCGGGTACTGGTGCGTGGTGGCGGAAAAGGCCACCACCGCCGGCGCCAGCGCCCGCACCTGCGCCAGGAACGCATCGCGCTCCGGTTCCTCCGTCAGATAGAGCAGGTTGGTGGTATGGCCGGCGCGCTTCAGCACCGCCGAGATATAGCCGATGCCGTGGTAATATTTGCGGGCGCCGTAATGCTCGACACCGCCGATATCCGGATACACGAACAGCACTCGCATGATCGCATCTCTCCTTTCGTATCTGGTCGGTATGGGCCGGCCATCATACTCCCCACGTCTCACTGGGCGCGGAAGAGCAGGGGGAGATGCTGGCGCGCCGGCAGGCGATCGCCGAAGTTGACAACGCTCACTTTCCCGGATTCCACCGCTACCTCTACCTCATCCGGGGTGATGGAGATATAGCCCAGCAAGTTGGTCTGGATCACCCGATACGTCCCTGGCAGGAGGTCCACGAAAACGTACATGCCTCCTTCCCGCGTGGCGGTGCGGCGGAGCACCTGGCCGGCCAGGTCTTCCAGGCGCACCTCCACCGCCGGCAGGGTGATCTCGCCGGCGTCCCAGATACCGTTGCTGTTGTGGTCCAGCCAGACGATGCCGGCGATGGAACCGTACAGTCCCGGCTCCACGGTCGCCGTAGGCGTCGGGGTGGGGGTGGATGTCGGGGTGGCGCTGGCCGGCGGCGTGCCGGTCACGGTCGGGGTAGGTGTAGGCGTGCGCGTGACCGTTGCCGTCGGGGTGGGTGTGGGCGTCCAGGTCTCCGTCGGTGTAGGCGTCACGGTGGGCGTGGGGGTCGGCGTGGGTATAGTGTAGATGACGCGCAGGGCCGGCCGCTCCGTGATGTTCGTCCACTCCGAGGAGGCCAGGGCATATACCCCGGACTGCGTCCCGCCGCCCCGCAGGACCAGGCCGTAGTTGCTGGCCGGCTCCGCCACCCATCCCTGCACCAGGTCGGTCAGGGAGAGCACCACTGTCTGGCCGGTGCGGGTGATGACCTCCGTGTCCACCGGCTCCGCATCCCTGTCGGCGCTCGTGTCGTTACAGCCGGCCAGCCCCCAGCTTTCGCCGGCGCGCGGCCTCTGCCAGGTGGTTTGTGTGGCGTCCCACGGCCGGCGCAGCCGGTAGGCGCCGATTTCCATCTGGCGCTGGTCGGTGGTGCCCGACTGCACCACTTTCAACTGCAGGACGGCGGCTTTCACCACCGCTTCCGGGGGGATATCCGAAAGGTCGAAGCGGAGCAGGGAGACCGCCACGTTGTCTGCCCGCACCCAGAGCTGGGCCGCACTGCCAAAGTTGGAGGTCGGGCTCCATTGGCTGATGTAGGCATCCTGCGCGCCGGCGTACCCCTCCACCCCCATACGGTACAGCCGGTCACTCGGCGGCGTCACACTGCCGGGCGAGAGCGTGAGGCGGTGCACCCCACCGTCCATGGACACATAGAGCCAGCCGTTCACCGGGAAGATGGAATAGATGGAGTACGCGCCGGTCTCCGGCACATAATCTTCCACCGTGTAATTTATTGCGTCGTTCAGCCCCATGTCAGTCAGATGGAAGCCGATCTGCACCGGCCGATGGTCGGTCACCGTGGCGGTGATGACGCCGGAGTCCGGGGAATAGCCGGCCTCCACCAACGTCCAGTGATCCTCGTTGTAAATCTGCCGGATGTCCAGCCAATAATAGGAGCGGGACGAGTCGGCGCGGATGGCAATATCGGTCGGGTGGGCGTTCAATTCCCATTGGGAGAGGAAATTGAGCGTCCAATTGCCGTCGTACGGCCCATCATCGCTGTGCCCGCCCTCGTACGTGTACAAGAACGCATGCTCTGCCTGATCGGCCATCAGTGCCTCATACATGGAGATGGAATGGCTGACCGGCACCACCGTATCCAACGTGCCGTGGGTGAGCGCCACCGGCACATGGCGGAAATTCTGCACCTGGCTGTAGGGGGAGCGCCGCTGATATTCGAAGGGCACCTCGTTCGGCTTGCCGCCCAGCTCGGCCTCCAGCCATCCTTTGCGGAATGAAGTGGTCTCGTAGTACCACTGGCTCAGGTTGGTGATGGGGCGGTGGGCCACCACCGCGGCGAAGATTTGGGGGTACTGGGCCGCCATCACGAGGGCCTTGTTGCCGCCCATAGAGACGCCGGCCAGGTAGATGCGCGAGCTGTCTACCAGGTAATAATTCTTGACCCAATTGACGGCGTCAATGATGTCCTGCCGCACCGCCGGCGAGATGGTGTTCTGCCGCTGGTCCGGCACCAGCAGCAGCCAGCCGCGCGCGTTGGCCTCCAGCGCGTAGCGCTTCCAGCCATCCGTCATCGTCTCGCCCAGGCCGTACAGCGACACCAACAGGGGCACGGGGATGGTCGGGTCATAGCCCAAGGGGATTTGCAGGATGGCATTGCGCGGCTTCTGGTCATACGTGCTGGTGTACGTGATGACGCGCTTCTCCGGCACGGAGATATCGCCGCCGACCACAATATAGCCGGCGTTCACCCCCCAATTGTCCCAGTACACCGCGTCATGGGTGATGCTGATGACATTGTATCCTTTCACCAGGTACGCTGGATCGAAGTCCCAGTAATAGTAATAGCCGGTGCCGGCCACACAGACACTGCCCCGGCTGTCCCGTGCACTGCGCCCTACTTTCCGGCCGTTGACATAGATGCTGTGTTCCCCGTCCGCGTTGGCCTGCTGTAACCACAGGCGGGCGGTGGTGGGCTGTCCCTCCCAGAAGACAAAGACATACCCATGATCCGTGTACCCCGGCTTATTATCGTAATCAGGCCCCACCGCCATACACGGGCTGTTGCTCAGGTACGTGGAAGTCACATACGCCCGCGGGGTGGGCGTGGCGGTCGGGCTGGCGGTGCGCGTGGCCGTCGGCGTGAAGGTGGGCACCGGTCCCGTCAGGACATAGGTTATTGTCAGCTTCGGCCGCGAGCTGAGGGTCACGAACTCGGAGGACGCCTGGTTGATCTGCGTGGAGACCGGTCCCTGGGCCACCATCAGGAAGCCGTGGTTGGTATCGGGGGCGGCCACCCAGCCGGCCACCGCCGGGGTCAGGTCCATGCGGTAGACCCCGCTCTGGGACACGGTGGCGGAGCCGGCCGGCGTGGGCGCACGGTCTGTCGTGGTGTCCATACAGCCCGGCGCCCCCCAGGGCTTGCCGGCGGCCGCCTGGCGCCAGGTCACCTCGTGGACGTTCCAGGTGGTGCTGATGGGATAGGCGGAGATGGTCAGGGGGGAGAAGCTCCCGGACGGATAGTAAATCATCATTTCCAGTGTCGCGCTGACGATAAGGGCCTGGCTGGGGATGGCGGACAAATCAAAGCGGAGCAGGCCCTTCATCCGCCCATCGGAATGGAGACGGACGTAGGTATCGCCGGCGAAGTTCGCATCCGCATCCGTGCTGGCGATGAAGGTGTCCTCCACGCCGGCGTAGCCGTTCAGCCCCTGCTGAAGGACCACGGTGGTGGTGATGGGAACATCCTGCCGGGACGCCAGGGACGCCGGCATCCCCCGCACATCCGCCGCCGCCCGGTCCGAGAGGAGGAGACTGCCGGCCGCCAGGGCCAGCAGTACGCCCAGCACCAGCGCAGACATTCCCAGGCCAATCCACCTCTGCCGCCAACGGCCGGCCTCATGCCGTTCTCGCGCGCCCAGCTCCATTGGGATCATCGGTTCCTCTTCCTCAAAATCTTTATCATTTCTTTGTACAACGTTTTGCACCATCTGTCCAATCAATCGCCGGCTTCCAGGATGAGCAGGGTGATCTCCGGCGGACATAGAAAGCGCACCGGCAGTCCGCGCGTGCCGATGCCGCGCGTCACATACAGCCAGGTATCGCCCCAGCGGAACAGGCCGTTGGCATAGCGCGGCCCCAACTGCGTGCCGGTCACCACCGCGCCCAGGAG
>JACIWP010000077.1 GCA_014360855.1 Anaerolineae bacterium | reverse complement strand
GGAGATGGCCCTGCTCAGCGCCGCCTACACCGACATCACCAAGTGGCTGATGGTGCCCATGTACAACACCAGCGGCTGCAGCGATGCCAAGATGTTCGATGAGCAGGCGGCCATGGAGGCGACGCTCAACACCTTCATCGCCGGCCTCATCGGCGGCAACATGATCCACGACGTCGGCTACATCGAGTCCGGCCTCACCAGCTCGCCCGATATGCTGGTGGCCACCGATGAGATCATCGGCATGGTCAAACGCTTCCTGCAGGGCATCCCGGTGACCCGCGAGACCGTCCCGCTGGAGACCATTGACCAGGTCGGGCCGGGCGGCCATTACCTGGGCACCGATCACACCCTGCGGCACTTCAAGACCGAGTTCTGGAAACCGGTGCTCATGGACCGCCTGGATTGGGACCGCTGGGTGAAAGCCGGCTCCAAGCCCATGCGCGAGCGCGTCCACCAGCGCGTGCTGGAGATCCTGCAGGCGGAGCGCGAGCCGCTCTTCGATGAGAAGATGTACAAAGAGCTCCGCCGCATCTGCGAGCTGGCGGACGAGCGCCATAAAGGCGAGGAGATGGGCATCGGCATCGTGTAAGCCGGCGCACCAGACGAACCCATCCTGCCAGGTCGTGAGACCTGGCGGAAACGAAAGCGCCATGGCGGGGCCGGCGGTAACGTTGGCCCCGCCATATCCTTATCGCAGAAAATCGAGCGACGCCAAGAGGTGACCCTTGACAGCGAGCCAGCCTGTTACACGCACCCTCGTATTGGGCATTGACACAGGAGGCACCTATACCGACGGAGTACTGCTGGACTATCACACGCGCGAGGTGATCGCCTCCTGCAAAAGCCTCACCACCCGGCACGATTATGCCGAGGGCATCGGCAGGGTCATTGAAGGCATTCAGATCGACAACCCTGCCGAAGTGAAGATGGTCTCCATCTCCACGACCCTGGCGACCAACGCCATCGCCGAAGGCAAGGGCGCCCGGGTGGCGCTGATACTGATCGGCTATGACAAAGAGCTTGCCGAAGCGTTTCAGCTCCACCAGCGCTTCGGCACGACCCAATATGCCTTCTTCGCCGGCGGCCATACCCTCTTCGGCGAAGAGAAGGAGCCGCTGGACCTGCAGGGCATCCTGGACTACGTCCACCGCGTCAAGGACTCCGTGGACGCCCTGGCGGTCTCGGCCTATTTCAGCCCCATGAACCCCGAACACGAACTGCGCGCCTTCGAGGCCATCTCGCGCATCTGCGACCTGCCAATCGTGCTGGGCCATCAGCTCTCAACCAAACTCGGCTCGGTGGAACGCGCCACCACTGCCGCGTTGAACGCCTCCCTGCTGGGCATGCTGAAAGATTTTGTCATCGCCGTGCGCCGCGCCATGGAAGCCCGCCATATTCACGCACCACTGATGGTGGTGCGCGGCGATGGCACGCTGATGAGCGAGGAATTCGCCGCCCGCACCCCGGTGGAGACCATCCATTCCGGGCCGGCGGCCAGCGCCATGGGCGGACGCTTCCTCTCGCGGGTGGATACTGCGCTGGTGGTGGATGTCGGCGGCACCACCACGGACATCGCGCTCATCGAGGATGGGCGGGTGCGGGTCAGCGAGGAAGGCGCCACCGTCGGCAACTACAAGACCTGTGTGCAGGCGGCCAATATCCTCTCGATCGCGCTGGGCGGCGACAGCCACATCCATATCGGCCGCGATCAGAAGTGGACCATCGGGCCGGCGCGCGTTGTACCGCTGGCGTACCTGGCCCACCAGTACCCCGCCATCAAGCGCCGCATCGCCCCGCTCCTGCAGAAGGGCTGGGGGCAGATTGACCTGGACCAGTTGGAATTC
Source organism: Anaerolineae bacterium (assembly GCA_014360855.1). NCBI lineage: Bacteria > Bacillati > Chloroflexota > Anaerolineae > Anaerolineae bacterium. The sequence goes on along the minus strand of JACIWP010000077.1, from coordinate 10,169 downwards.
TGGTTCTTACAGCGGGAACCGCACCCCGGCATGGTGGAAAAAGGCTCCCGAGAGGCCGAGTTGGTGGCACTCCTGCGCGAAGGACCGCTGTGCGTCACCGACATCGTGCGCCGGCTGAAACTGCTCCACGCCGGCCAGATCGGCGCGGCAGAGCTCTGGCGGCAGGAGATCATCGGCAGGGCCGGCCTGACCCCCACCGATTTCATGCATCTGGACGGCATCTACCGGACCTGGGACGCCGAAATGTCCGAGATTGCCGCCGCGCTCTTCTGCCGCAACCTCGGCCTGGACGTGAAGACCTTCCGCGATCTGCTGTGGCAAAGGGTGGATGAGATCATCACCGAGGTCATCCTTTCCTTCCTGACCGGCAAGAAACTGGCCGCCCCGGACCCGCTCCACGATGTGGACATGGGCCGCTGGTTCTTCCACAACAGCCTGCAGGCGGCACACCCGCATCTGGAGACGACCATTCGCCTGAAAGTGCCCATCATCGGCATTGGTGCGCCGGCGAAAATCTTCCTGGAGCGGGTGGCCGACATCTTCCACACGGAGCTGATCCTGCCGCCCTATTATTGGGTGGCGAACGCGGTGGGCGCGGTGGCCGGCAGTGTCATGGTGACCGAGGAAGCACTGGTCTACGCCCGCCTCTCCGAGGACCAGTCCGAGGTGGTGGGCTATTATGTGCAGACCTCGGAGGGCCGCACGTATTACGAGAGCCTGGAGGAGGCGTTGGGATATGCGCGCCAGCGCGTCCGCACCCTGGCATGGGAAGGGGCGGTGCGCGCCGGCGCCCATTCCCCGCAGGTAACCCTGGAAGAGGTCGAGGATGGCCTGGATACCTATCGCATCCGGGCCCGCGCTATGGGAACACCGCGCCTGGCATAACACTGGTGCACGTGCTCCATATCGAGCAGGAGGGGAATGGTGGAACTGGAACGCATTGATACGCAAAAAGCATATAACCTTATTAAGGAAAAGATTATCACGCTCCAGCTCAAGCCGGGGGCGCCGATCGACGAGGACGCACTGTGCGCGGAGGCGGGATTGACCCCGACGGCGGTGCGCGAGGCACTGAAATGGCTGGCCCACGACCACCTGGTGGATATCACCCCGCGCCACGGTATTCGCGTGGCGGAGGCAAACCCGGCCGAACTGCGCGAGCTGTTCGAGATGCGCCTGCCGCTGGAGACATTATGCGCCCGCATGGCGGCGGAGCGCGCCACCGCGGATGATATCGTGGTGATGGACGCCCTGGTGCGGGAATACGAGCGGGTGAAAGGCGCCGGCAACGTGGACACCCTGCTCGACCTGGACCACCGCTTCCACAGCGCATTGGCCGACGCCGCGCACAACCGCTACATGCGGGAGACGCTGGAGCGCTTCTTCGGCCTGTCGGAGCGCCTGTGGTACCTGGCCTCGCCGCAGATCGACTGGGTGCTCAGCGCGCTGGACCGCCATGCGGAGCTGGTGCAGGCGATCAAGGCGCGCGATGCCGAGCGTGCCGCCGGCCTCATGCATCAGCACGTGCTGGACTTCCAGGCGCTGGTGGAGCGTGCCTTGGGCCTGGGCTGAAGCTGTTCTCTTTCCGAAGGACGCAAATGGATACGCTGGCGCGGGAGATCGAGGACTTCATCGTCCAGACGGTAACAGCCGCTGGCACCCACACGCAATACCGCCGGCCGCTGGTCGGCTTCGCCTCCGCCGATGACCCCCGCTGGCAGGAACTGCGCCGCATCGCCGAGCCGTCCCATTTCCTGCCCCAGGACCTGCTCCCGGAGGCGCGTACGGTGGTGGCCTTTTTCCTGCCGTTCGCCGAGGAGATTGTGCACGCCAACCGGGAGGCGGACGGCACCGCGCCGGCATGGGCGACGGCCTACCTGGAGACCAATGCCCTCATCAACCAGATCGTGCAGGAGCTGATCGCCCGGTTGGGTAAGCGCGGCATTCGGGCGGCGGGCCAGCCGGCCACCTATAACTGGGACCCTGTGACGCTGGTCAGCCGCTGGTCCCACAAATCGGCCGCGGCCATCGCCGGCCTGGGCACCTTTGGCCTGCACCGCATGTTGATCACTGACGCCGGCTGTGCCGGCCGATGCGGCAGTCTGATGATCGACGCGGAAGTCCCGCCGACATCGCGCCCCCATATGGAACGCTGTCTCTATTTCTACGACGGAAGCTGTACCTACTGTGTGGATGCCTGTCCGGTGCAGGCCCTGCGGCCGGCGCCCTTCGGCCAGATGAACCTGGACAAATGGGCCTGTCATACTCACCTTCGGGATGTGGTCAAACCGCGGTTGGGCACGGACTGCTGTGGCAAATGCGCTGTGGGACCGTGTGCGTTGGCCTCGGCCGTGGAATGACGAGGGAGCGAGGATATGGCGAAGGAGAAAGGGATTTCCAAGACACCCCCCATGCGGGCACTGGAGGCCGCCGGCGTTCCTTACCAAGTGCACATCCACGCCCGCAAGCAGTATACTGCCGAGGGCGTGGCGGAAGACCTGAAGGTGCCGCTGGCCTGGGTGGTCAAGGCCATGATCGTCCAGCGTTCTGACGGCCGGTTTGCCCTCTTCGTCGTGCCCGGGGATAAGCGGTTGAGCATGAAGAAGGCCGCGGCGGCGCTGAACGATAAGGGCGCATCCCTGGCGCCGGAGCGCGAGGTGCTCCGCGCCACCGGTTACCAGGTGGGTTCGGTTTCGGTGACCGGCTTCCGGCGGGACGATATCCCAGGCTTCATTGACCAGAGCGTAATGGCGGCGGAGCGCATTATTATCAGCGCCGGCCGGCCCGATGCCGGCATCGAGATGTCGCCGGCGGACCTCCCCAAAATTATCCCGAATGCCCAGCTCGGCGACTACTGCGAAGGTTGAGTCCTCTTGCCCGGTGACAGTCACCTGCGAGGTGACTGTCACCGGGTACGTCCCCGTTCTTGACATCCCTTTCCGCCGGCATATAATGTCCCCATTCACAATCGGAGAGGAGGTGCGCAATGGCTTCCACGACGACTTCGACGCGCCCGGAACCCGCCTCCATCTGGCAACTGCCCCGCAATATCTGGGCGGTCAGCCTGACCAGCTTTTTCATGGACGTCTCCAGCGAGATGGTGCTTAATATCGTCCCGCTCTTCCTGTCCAACGTGCTGGGGGTCAAGACCAATATCATCGGCTTGATCGAGGGCATCGCCGAGGCGACTTCCAGCCTGCTGAAGGTGTTCTCCGGCTGGATTTCCGACAGGCTCAACCAGCGCAAATGGCTGGCGGTGGCCGGCTACGGCATCTCGGCCATCTCCAAACCCTTCTTTTACTTCGTCAACTCGTGGGCCGGCGTGGCGGCAGTGCGCTGGGCAGACCGCGTCGGCAAAGGCATCCGCACAGCGCCGCGCGATGCCCTGGTCGCCGACTCCATCGAGGAACGGCATCGCGGGCTGGCCTTCGGCTTCCATCGCGCCGCGGACACCGCCGGCGCAGTGGTCGGCATCCTCGTCGCGCTCTTGCTGGTCTGGCTCAGCCAATCCACCCAGAGCCTGCTGACGCGCCGCACTTTCCAGACAGTCGTGCTCATCAGCCTGATACCCGCCGCACTGGCGGTGCTGTCCCTGGCCATCGGTGCACAGGATGTGCCGGTGCGCAGGCGCGAAGGGGTGCCGGTCCGATTCAAGGGCCTGGGCCGGCAGTTCCTCGTCTTCATGCTTCTGGTGGGACTGTTCGACCTGGGGAATTCCTCCGACGCCTTCCTCATCCTGCGGGCGCAGGAGCGCGGTCTGAACGTATTGGGCGTCCTGGGCATGCTGGCGACGTTCAACGTGGTGTACACGCTGGTCTCGACGCCGGCCGGCTCCCTGTCGGACCGCATTGGCCGGCGCAGGGTCATCATCGGCGGATGGGTTGTCTATGGGCTGATCTACCTGGGATTCGCGCTGGCGCAGAAGGGCTGGCACATTTGGGCGCTGTACGCGCTGTACGGGATATATTACGGGATGGCGTACGGCACCGCCAAAGCGATGGTGGCAGATATCGTGCCGGCGGAACTGCGCGGCACCGCCTACGGCACGTACAACGCGGTGCTGGGCATCCTAGATTTCCCCGCCTCGCTCATCGCCGGCATCCTGTGGGACGGCGCCTTCGGCTGGAACGGTTTGGGCCCCTCCGCCCCCTTCCTCTTCGGCGCCATTATGGCCCTGCTGGCGGCGGCCGGCATGATGCTGTGGCGTCCCCAGCCGGCGCAGGAGCCGCAGAGCTAACTCTCGGATAGCTCCTCTGCCCACTGGCCCTGGGGGCGGAACAAGTCAATCAGCCGACTCACCATGAACGCCGCCAGGGCCAGCAGGGCAACGCTCAGGCCGGCGTCCAGCAGGGGCATCGCCCATGTCCGGTCGGCGGCCGGCGGGAGATATTCGTACACCACGCCGGCGGCGAAGGCCAGGTCGCTCCCGACGATGGTCCCCCACCCCACCCACTGCCGCAGTCGGCCGGCGAGGCGCAGTCGGTCCGCCACCAGCAACAGCATAATGGTGGCGGACAGCGTCGCCAGGATATGCCAGTGCCCCACCAGGATGCGCCGCTCCGCCTCGAAGGGCCATGCCCGGTATATCTCATCCAGCTTGACCGCGGTGTACAGGCCGGGGAAGACCATTACCGGCTGGAGCCAGATCATCTGGAAGAAGGGGCCGAAGTGCAGGGGGTCGGCCAGCAGGGCATGCAGTCGCTGGCCGGCGGTCGGCCGGTGCCAGCCGCGCGCCGCGCTGTGTGCACGGATGACGGCCCCGATGCCGGCGATGGTCATCAACAGGGCGGCGAAAAGAAGCAGGGTACTGCCCACGTAGATGATCTTGTGGGCGATGCCCTCCCACAGCATGACGCTCCAGGCTCCGATGGAGAGCACGACCGTGCCGGCGATGGTCAGGGGCATGGCGATCTTGTGCAAACGCCCTTTCAGGTCGAAACGGCGCACGATGAGCAGTAGGATCGCTACGTCAATCAGCGCCAGCATGATATGCAGATGGGCGATGACAGCCAGCTCTCCCAGGTTGTGCTCCTCCCGCACGATGTCCTCCGCCAGGACCGCGCGAAATCCGTTGCCGAAGAAGGAGCCGGCGCCGGCACCGATGACGGCAGAGATGAGCAGTGCCACCGCGGTCACGAAGAATGCCAGCCGCTCCAGAGAGATATTCCCCCAGCCTGCATAGTCAGGCGAGGACAGCCGCTCCCTTCCTGGCCACAGGCCGGCCGCCAGCAAGACGCCGGCGTAAAAGACCAGCGACAGCCCCAACAGGAAAATGCCGTGCAGGAGCCAGTTGCGTCCGAAATAGGCAAACCCCAGCGCGCCGATGCTGGTGAGCATGTAACCTGGCGTGATGATGCGCCGCACCGACTGCGCCAGTTCCGCCGGCACCGGCACCAGGTCCAGCGTCAGATAGGCGACAGCCGCCACAAATGGGACGGCCAGGGAGTGATAGACCATGATGATGCGGCTCACCCGCAGGGCCTCGGGGAGGTCGGCCGGCGGGATTCCCAGCAGGGCGCGCAGCGGCGCAGAGAAGGTGCTCAGAAAGGCGACAATGAGCGCTTCCCAGGCGGTGACGGTGAGCAGATTGCCAGCAGGCGTGGCGAACAAATAGCGGAGACGTCGGACAAGGGCCAGCATGGTCACAGCTCCGTTGGGTAAGATGTGCTCAGCTCAGAAAATCTGGAAGCGGCCGGTGGAGGGGACGATAATCTGGCGGTAGTTCGTGACATATTCCAGAAGCTTGCGCTTGAGCTCCTGCCATTCCTCGGATTCCAGGATACGCTCGAGGGTCTCGCGGTCGGAAGCCTCCCCGCCGGTCTGGATCTGGGGCGCGTTGCCGTAGACCGTGTACCAGGCATCGGTGGGCCGCAGGCCCAATTTCATCATGCGCGGGCCAAACTCATGGATGACGAAATTGAAGTAAGCGGTCTCCATCCCCGGCTTGATGTCCCAGCTCATCAACAGTTTGACTGCCACGCTGGAGTCCTCCTCTGGCATGAGGCTGCTATCATGATAGCAAACACTGCCAGAAAGCACAAATTGCGTGTGGAAGCGTCGACGCCGGCGATGAGGGAAGGGTCACCCGTGATCAGCGCCATATCCGACGGCTGGGTGCGCTAGCCGGTCAGCAGTTCCATCAAGTTGATGATGAAGGCGCGGAATGCGGGGTTGGAGTAATACACGCCGATGCCGGCCACCACCAGGCCACAGCACAGCAACAGCACGACCAGCAAAAGGATGAGCACCGCGGTACAGCCGGGATGGGCCGGCCCCACCGGCTCTCCTGGTACGGGCACCTCGATGGGAGATTCGCGTTCCTCAGCCACTGGCCCTGGCTCCCCTGGAGCGAGATGGTGTGATGGAAACGTGCAGATACCCTACCTTGGCACCCAGATAGATGCCGGCAACCACGCCGGCCAGCGCGCTCGTGATCAGCCGCAGAGCATTGGTGCTCTCGCGCAGGCCCAGCAGTTGCGTGCCGCCATCCAGCGCCATGGGCAGGACGCACAGGAGGGCTATCCAGCCGGGGATGAAGACCCTGCGCCAGAGGGTGATCAGCAGGCCCAGCCACAGACCGCCGTACAGCCCGACATCACGGGCGCAGAGGGCCATGGGATGGCCGGCGATCCAGAGGGAACGCGCCGGCTCCTGATGACATATCAGGTGAAACAGGGCGTATACGCCGGCGGACAGGGAATGCAGGCCGGCGGCCCGAGCCAGCGGCGCCGCGGCGGCCAAGAGCAGTACCCCGCCCCAGGCCGCCGCCAGCATCACCGGCCAGTGCGTCTCCGCCCAGCGGCCGGCGCGCTCAGCCAGGTCATCTAACCGCGCGTTCCAGCGCCTGCTATGCACCATGTCGGAGAAACGCCCCCTATGGCGCGGCGGTTACAATGCGGCCGTCAGTTCCTCGCCGGCGCCCCCCTTGCGCTGCAAATAGACCTGGCCGAACAGATGCGCCATGACCAGATACGCCCAGAAAGAGGTCAGGAAGACGCCCACGCCGCACAGGATGACACCAAAACCTGCGATGAACGAGGCCACGATGGAGAGCAGAACGGCGATGATCACGTTGCCAATGTTCTCCACCGTGAAGCGCCACAGTTCCTCGAAGGCGAAGCCGGAGCTGAATTCCGGCTTCAGGGCGAAGCGGGTGAAGATGGCCGGCTCAAGCAAGGCCATAATGATGCCCCACAAGATGCTCAGGACGGAGGTGAGGCAGGAGATGGCTGTCACAAAGCCGGCGGCGGAAGAGCTGTCCCCTATAATGGCTGTGATCACTGCCTGGAAGCAGGCGATGATCCAGATGGGAATGCCCCACACGATGAGGATGGCCGCCAGGAGCAGGCCCTTTTTGAACTTTTCCCCCAGATCCACCCACTCGGGCAGGGGCTTTGCCTGGCCTTCCATGATATTGCGTAAGGTCTCTACGATATAGCCCAGGACAAAGGGGATGCCGACCAACACCACGGAAGCCAACATGAACAGGCCGCCGATGAGCACCTTGGTGAGCCATTGCTCATCCTCGAAAACGTACGAAAAAGATTTGCCGACGTCCATTTGTACCTCCCTCCTGGTGGAACGAGATGTGGAAAGAAACTGACACCTGACGGCCGAAAAGAGGTAATCCTACGTCACCCATCTGCGGGACAGCCGGCGGTATCCTCCCTCATCTGCGCGGCGCCCCGGACCCCAACCGTTCACAGGCCCATGGAGAAGATAGATATCCAACACTTGACCATATTATAGCACACTCCGCTATATGGCGCAACGGCCGCGGGACTACAGACCGCGTGCGCCGGCGGGTCGCTGCCAGGCGACAGCCACCGGCGGAGGGACTGTCGCTTGTGGTCGTCCGGCGGCTGAGCCGCGGCAACAAGAAACAGGCGACCGTCGCCTCCGGGGGACGGTCACCTGTTTCCGCGCAGAGGCTTGGTTTCAGGCCTGCTGTTGCTTCTTCTTCTCCTCCAGCCGGCGGCGCTCTTCCTCCACCAGGGCGCGGCGCAGGAACTTGCCCACCAGGGTCTTCGGCAGTTCGGTACGGAATTCCACCGCTCGCGGCACCTTGTACTTGGCCAGACGCTGACGGCAGAACTCGATGATTTCCTCCTCCGTCGCCGTCATGCCCTCTTTCAACACGATATAGACCTTGAGCATCTCGCCGCGGTACTCATCGGGAACGCCGGCGGCCACCGCCTCCTTCACCGCCGGATGTTCATAGAGCACATCCTCGATCTCGCGCGGGTAGATGTTGAACCCGCCGGAGATGATCATATCCTTCTTGCGGTCCACGATATAGAAATAGCCATCCTCATCCATTTTCGCCACATCGCCGGTGTACAGCCAGCCGTTGCGGAGGGCGATGGCCGTTTCCTCCGGCATGTTCCAGTAGCCTTTCATCACCTGCGGGCCGCGCAGGACCAGCTCGCCGATCTCGCCCACCGGCAGTTCCTTCTCGCCTGTTTCCAAATCGACGATCTTGGCGTCCACATCGGGGAAGGGCAGGCCAATGGAGCCGGCCTTGTTCAACCCGTAGATCGGGTTGCAGTGGGTGACCGGTGCCGCCTCGGTCAGGCCGTAGCCCTCCACCAGTTTGCCGCCCGTCAGCTCCTCGAACTTGGCTTTGACCTCGACGGGCAGGGGCGCGGAGCCGCTGATGCAGGCGCGGATGGAGCGCAGGTGATATTTGCCGGCGGCCACATCCGGGTGATTGTTGATCGTCACGTACATGGTCGGCACGCCGGGGAAGACCGTGGGCCGGAACTTGTCAATGAGCATCAGCATTTCATCTACATGGCGCGGGTTGGCCATCAGCACCATGGTGGCGCCGACATAGACGCTGAAGCTCATGCCCACCGTCATGCCGTACACGTGGAAGAAGGGCGCGGCACAGAGGGCAACCTCCTGGCCCTCTTTGGTGTCGGTCAGCCAGGAGCGCACCTGGATGGTGTTGACCACCATATTGCGGTGGGTGAGCATTGCGCCCTTGGAGACGCCAGTGGTGCCGCCGGTATACTGGAGCAGGGCCAGGTCCTCCTGGTCTATATGGACGGGTTCCGGTTTGGCCGGCGCCTTCGCCAGGAAGTCCTGGAACCAGATGTTGCCCGGGCGCTCCGGCAGTTTGAGATAGTGCCCTTCTTTCTTCTCCACCGCCAGAGAGAAGAGCAGTTTGAGCGGTGCGGGGAAGTATTCCTTGATGTTGGTGACGATAACGTGGCGCAGAGGGGTATGCGGACGCGCCTTTTCCACGTCAGGGAAGTTACGGGTCAGGGTCACCATGACCTGGACGCCGGCATCGCGCAACTGGTACTCGATCTCCCGCGCCACATACAGGGGGCTGGTAGACACGACCACACCGCCGGCCTTCAACGTGCCGTAGAAGGCGATCGGGAACTGGGGACAGTTGGGGAGTTGGATGGAGACTCGGTCTCCCTTTTTCACGCCCAGGCTTTGGAGGCCGGCGGCGAACCGGTCGGCCAGTTGCCCCAGCTCCCGATAGGTGATGGCACGGGTAAGCAGTCGGGAGCCCACGGCCGCGCCGAAGATCATGGCCGGTCGATCCGGGAAACGCTCCACGGTGTGGTCCAGCAGTTCGTGCAGTAAGTAGGGTGGGTAGTCGATGGTGTGGGGCACCCCCTCCTCATAGAACCGCAACCAGGGCCTTTCCATCCTTTCGCCTCCTTACGCTTGGTGACGACCATGTCCCGAATATTACAGGAGCCGCATGGCTCCAAACCCTCCCCTTTGAGGCCGGCATCGGGCGATGAAGCAGGGGGAACGAGCCGCCAGTATGGTTGGGTGCAGTGAAGCGGGATGATGGAACCCTGTACGAACAATCCGTCATCAGAAGCGGAGAGGTGCCGGCAAAATAGGCGGACGGTAGCTCCCACCAGACAGAGATATCCGCGAATATTCAGACTACAGCCGGGATCGCGCGCCGCAAGGATGAAATGGACACTTTCAATATAACAACTTTTGCAATGCGTGTCAAGCCTTTTTCCACCGGGTTTGCAAAGTGCGGAAAGCCCTGTGGGTCCCATCTGGCGGGCCGGCGGCGGTGCTAATGGAGGCTTTTTGCCATGCGATAGCAAGTATTCAGAAGGGGCCTACGTGGATAACATTGAACTACGGAAGTGCGTCGGAGGGTACTGTCCGCCGGCAGTGGCGCA
>JACIWP010000076.1 GCA_014360855.1 Anaerolineae bacterium | reverse complement strand
GCCGGACCCCGCCTGGGAAATTATCAGTCCGGACGACGTGCGCACATACAGCCAGGAAAAAACGACCGGCTGTGTGTATTTCTTCGATATTTACGAGGGGGCCACACCCACACCGACAAACACGGTGGTCTTCCCCCCGACCTCGACGCCGACGCCTACTCCCACCCCATCCTGCTGGGTGACACACCTGGAGGCGGAGCAGGGGGATCTGGTCGCACCCATGACCATTGGCGACCATCCCGAGGCCTCGGAATGTGATTATGTGTTTACCCCCAAGGGCTATGGCGCGAACGGCAGTGTCTCCTTCACGGTGGAGGTGCCGCAGGCCGGCCAGTACGTCATCTGGGCGCGCGCCTGGGGCCCGGATACCGCCAGCAACTCCTTCTTTGTCTCGGTGGATGGAGCGCCGGAGATACAGTGGGACCTGCCGCAGGCCGGCTGGACCTGGGTCAAGGTTTCCAACGCGCTGACCGGCCAGCCGCTGGTGCTGACCTGGAGCGCCGGCCCCCACACCATCGTCTTCCGCACCCGTGAGGACGGCTCCCGCCTGGATGCGATCGAGGTGGCGGAAAATGATCCCGCCTGCCAGTGGCTGAACGTCATCCCCTGCCTGCCGCAGGCTACCGAGACGCCGCCGGCTACCTCGACGCCGACGGAGACGCCGCCGGCTACCGCCACTCCGACGCCGACCGACACTGCTACTCCGCCGCCGACGGCGACCGATACGCCCGTTCCCACAGAAACCGCTACCGCCACCCCGACCGAGACGCCTACGGCCACTTTCACGCCGGCGCCGACCTTCACCAGCACGCCGACTGTCACGGGCACGCCGCCGGCCACGTTCACTCCGACGATGACGCCCACGGGAACACCATTGCCGACTGCCACGCCGACGGCAACGGTCCCGACACCTACTCGCACCTTTACGCCGACACGGACGCCCGTGCCCACGGACACCCCGACACGGCTGGCGACCGCCACACCGACGCGGATACCGACCCGTACCCCGACGCCGACCGCGACGCCTGTGCCGCCCGAGGAAATTCCAGAGGCCGGCACCTGGATGCTGATGGCCGGCGGGCTGGCGGGGCTGATGAGCTATGTACGCCTGGCTCGCCGCCGGCGCAGATGATGCCGACACATCCATATCCTCCCGTCAGGGGCAACCCTGACGGGAGTTTTTATTTCGTCGGGCGGGAGGCGCGGGTGAAAATGGCGGAGATGAAGCCCTGCGCGATGTCCAGGGCTTCCTGTGGGGAGGTATCCTCTGCGGCGGTCGGCACTGTGACCTTGAAGAGCACCAGGCCGGCGGCCGGATCGCGCCCTTCGTCGGGCCAGATGTAGAAATACCAGATGAAATGGCGTTGAGAGGCCTTGTTCGCTTCCAGATACAAGGTGTAGATATCGCCCTCGCGCAGGGGAACGGGGACGGCGTTCAGGGTTGTCTGCCATCCGTCGGTGCTGTAGCAAATTTGTGGGGGATGGAAGCTCTTGGACTTGCGGCTCCCGATGAGGCTGAGCCAGAGGATGCGGCCGGCGGCGTCCTCGTAGCGGCGGAAGATGTACTGTTCGGGCTCCAGCAGGATAAATACCTCCAGGTTGGTCTGGGGAATGTCCTGCCCTTTCCACCCCCCGATCTCCAGGGGCAGGTCGGCCAGGTTGGGGCCCAGGCGAAAGTCATAGGGCGTTTCCACGATGCGCTGTTGATTGGTCTGCCGCCAGTTGTCAATGTCGGTCACAAAGGTATGGGCAGAGGAGGGGAAAAGGTTCGCCGGCCGGCGCGCCATGAGGACAGCGCTGGCCAGAATGGCCAACCCCAGCAGGCCGACGATGCTCAGATATCGGAGCGTATCCCGCGACATTGCGCCGCCCAGCTCACCCCCATCAGCAGAAGTACCGCCACCACGAACAGCACGGGGCTGGAATAATCATGGAAGTAGCGCAGGCCGGCTTCTGCCCCCCAGAGATGGGCGACTACCAGCAGAATGGCGATGCGCATGATGTTGGCCGCCAGCGCCACCGGCACGGCCATAGCCAGCAGTACCCAGCGCGCCCATGCCGGCCCGTCCACCAGGTAGACGAACAGCGCATCCAGGGTCAGCAGAGCCACAATGGAGCGCAATCCACTGCAGGGCGCGCCCACCTGCAGGGAGCAGGAAGGCAGGGTAATTTGCGCGCCCTGCACCTGGGCCGGGATGCCCCACCACTGCGCCAGGGCAGTGGATGCGGAGGCGGTGATCGTCTGCAGGGGCACGCTGGCCTGCTCCACGAAGGGCAGGGGCACGGCGAACCAGGTAAAGGCCAAGGGGAAGGCCAGCATGCGCAGTGCCGGCAGCCCCACGAAGAAGGTGATCAGGCCGGCCACGAGCAGGGGCAGGGAGAGGGCAGATATATAGGGCGCGCGCCAGGCACTGCCGATGAGGTGCCCTGCCAGCCCGATCCCCATACCCCACAGCCCGCGGTTGTCCGGCGCCCGGTACCAGAAGGCGCGCCGCCGGCGCCAGATGAGCGCGCCGGCGATGATCAGCACCAGCGGCCCGTGGGTGTAATAATCGTTGCTCCACCACTCATGCGCCAACCAGCGCAGGGTCGGAAAATAGAGTATGCCCACCAGCAGTGCCAGCGCCATCGCGGCCAACAGCCGGCGCTTGCGGATCAATGTCCTCATTTCCTGCTCAGGTTCACCGTGCCGAAGGGGCCGGCGCAGGGCCGGCGTTATTCATCGGGATAGCTCTGGAAGAGACGTCCCCACGGGCTTTCGTTCAGCCACTTCTCCACAATCGGGCGCCCCTTGCGCGGGTACCAGTAATGGTCGTGATAGTACTCGCTGGCGAAGATAAAGATGTTCACCAGGGGCGTCTGGAAAAAGAGCTTCTGGAAGACCTTCAGCGGGGAGCGCCATAACAGCATGCCTACGCCCGTGCCCAGGTTGACGCCAACGGAGAAGTTCCAGCGCTCGTTGGCCACCTCGGGCATGCCGACGATCTCGATATCGCGTGGGTTGCCGTTGCCCAGCCCGCGCTCCGTGGCATGGGCGATGTATGGGATCTTCATGGGGTCGAAGCCCATCATCATGGCGGCCACCGCGTCGATGGCCACCTGGTCCGCCGACGCCAGGATGACGTCCTTCTGGTGCGGGACGAGGGTGCGTGGGCCGGGGCCACTGCCGGCGGTGGTGCCGTCCATGGTGCAGAAGATGCCGGCGTGAATCTCCTTCTGGATGGCCAGCAGGTCCACCAGCGTGTCGTGGATCCAGGTGTGGGTGTAGTGGCGGTTGACGTTCAGCAGGCCGCCAAAGGCGTTCTTCATGGCCCCGGTGGTGACGGTGTAGCTGTGGGTCTTCACCGTGGGCAGGTGCACGATGTTTTTGCCGATAAAGTAATCGGGGATGTAAATGCCGTGGCGGTATATCTTGTCCAGGACTGCCATTTTCGCTTTGGGCTTGTATTCGACCCAGGTCATGTCCTCGGGCTTGAAGTTGTACTTCTTCGGGATGCCGTATTTGGCCAGTACCGGGCCGAATTTGTTGTAGCGATCCCCCAGGTCAGCGATGGTGACCACTGTCTTGTTGTGGACGTCCACGATATCGTGGAAGCCGGCGTCTTTGAGCGCCAGGATGGTGCCCTCCAACTGCCAGGGGGTGGTGTTGGCGCCGGGATAGAGCAGGTGCCAGCTAATATTGTCCTTGAGGATGGTGGTCGCGGAGGGGTCCAGCGCCTGGCGCATGCCGGCCAGCTCACAGAGCCGACGGTAGTCATCCAGCACAGTCTCGGGTTTGGTGCGCAGTACCGCCACCACTGATTTCTTGGTCATAACTGCCTCCTGTAGTGCAGTGCAGGGTCAATGATAGTCAAAATCATTCACAAGGCGAATTCCGCCGCCAGAACGGTGTGGTCGGAAGGCTTGTCGGCCAGGCGCGGCTCCATGTCCACCCAACAGCGGGTGCACTTCTCCGCCAGGGGCCGCGTGGCCCAGATGTGATCTACCCGCCAGCCCAATCCGCGCTCGATAGCGCCGCGCACGCGGTAGTCCCAGAAGGTGTAGATGCGCTCATCGGGATGGAACTTGCGGAGCAGGTCCACCCAACCCCATTCCCGGACGCGCTCCAGCGCCTGGCGGGCCAGCGGGTGAAAGTCCACGTGGTTTTTCAGTCCCTCCGGGTTGTGCACGTCAATAGGTTCGGGGGCGACGTTGAAATCGCCCATCCAGAGGATGGGGTCCGCCGGCGAGTAGTGCCGCTCGAAGAGCCGGCGCAGTCGCCCCAGCCATTCCAGCTTGTACTGGAACTGCGGGGAATCCACCGACTGGCCCTGTGGGACGTACGTGTTGACGACGAAGATGCCGTCGTACCGGGCGCGGATAAGGCGCGCCTCATCCGGCTCGCCGCCGTCGTCGAAGCCGAACACCACGTCCTGCAGAGGCTCGCGGCTGATGATGGCCACGCCGGCGTAGGCCTTCTGGCCGCGGAAGACCACGTGGTAGCCGGCGGCCCGGATCTCATCGGCAGGAAACTCCGAATCCTGGACCTTGGTCTCCTGGATGCAGAGCAGGTCAGGCTGTTCTTTGGCCAGCCACGCCAGGATGATGGGCAGGCGGGCCCGGATGGAATTGGCGTTATACGTCGCGACTTTCATTGGGTACTGCTCCCCATATGGGCGAACGAACACGAGCCAGGGCAGATGCAAGACACAATATACCATGGAGGGGGACAACCGCAAAATCGGGCGAAGGAGGGGTGAGCAGGCCGGCGGAGCCAGATATCCCAAACGTCTCACTCTGACATTTGGGAAAATAAACCCCTTGACGCAGGGGGTATCCGGCGATATACTCTGTAATAGAACGTTTGTTCTATTCGGAGGGAACCCCATGGCAGGTTCGGTCCAGCGGCGCATGCTGGAACTTCAGGCAGACCGCATCGAGATGGTCCTGGCCGCGCACCAGGCCGCCGGCCGGGTATGGGGCGGGGTCATTTCCCCGCGCGTCATCACCTTTAATCTCTCGCCGTTGATGGGCACCCGCCTGCGGAAGATCACCCAGCTTTCCGAGGAGATCGCCATGGCCCTGGGGGTCTCGTACTGTCGGATATATCGGGAGGAAGGGACGCTGAAGGTGGAGATCCCGCGCGAGGATGGGAGGAAGGTTTCCTTGCTGGAGCTGTGCCGGCAGGTCCGGCCGGCCGTCCCCGGCACCGCTGTCCTGGGCGTCGAAAAGGGCGGTAGGACCCTCATGGTGCGGCTGAGCAGTCCTGATGTGGTGCATATCCTTGTGAGCGGGACCACCGGCTCGGGCAAAACGGAACTTCTGCGCGCGGTCGTGGCCAGCATGGCTTACCTTCACCGCCAGAGCGAGTGTCAGATCGTGCTCGTGGACCCGAAAGGGCGCGGTCTGCGGGTCTTTGATGGGCTTCCCCATCTGCTGTATCCGCCGGCCAGCACCATTCCCGATGCCGTCGCCGTGATCACGGATACTGTGATAGAGATGGAGCGCCGCGACCGGCTGGGGATTGACCGACCGCTGGTCGTCGTGGTGGTGGATGAGCTGGCGGACCTGCTGATGCAGGGGGGAGAGGAGGTGGAGAAGAGCCTGACGCGGCTCGTTCAGAGGGGCAGGGGTGCCGGCGTGCATGTCATTGCCGCCACCCAAAAGCCCTCCGCCGAGGTCATCAGCTCACTGCTCCGCAGTAATTTCCCGATGCGCATTGTCGGGCGGGTGGTGAACCCGGCGGATGCCTATCTGGCCGCCGGCGTGGGCGGCACCAATGCCGAACGGCTGATGGGGCGCGGGGACATGCTGGCGGTCCTGCAGGGGCAGGTCATCCGGTTTCAAGCGGCGCACATCCCGGAGCCGGCGATCCGTCACCTGGTGCAGTGGCTCAGAAGCCGGTATGCCGGGCGCGCCATCCTGGATGTGCCGGCCATCCCCGATGCCAATGACGCAATTCCGATGAATAGTGGAGGGATGAGATGAAAAAGGTGGTGATCGCGCTGGTAGGGGTGTTCATCCTGGCGCTCTGTATCACGGTGGCGAAGCGCATGAGCAGTGAGGCGATGGCGGTGGTGGTGGGGATGGTGTGCGGCGTGGCCGCCAGCATTCCCACCAGCCTGCTGATGCTCTTGCTGGTCAGGCGCGATGACGTGGGGGATCAACCGTCCGCGCCCAGCATGCCGCAGGTGCCCAACATCATGATTGTCAATCCGCCGGTGGCCAATCCCGGCCTGTATTATCCGAACGCGTCAAGCATGGCGTACCTGCCGCCGGCCGGTTCAGGCAGTGCCCGCCAGTTCGAGATCCTGGGCGAGCCGGAGGACATCTCCGGTCAACGGCGGTATTTTTAATGGGGAGAGGCACGATGGCTTCACCGCATGCTCAACAGGTGCAGTTGTTGGACTGGAGGCTGGGGTATTTCCCTCACCGCTTTCGGTGGCGCGGGCAGGTGCATCAAGTGCTCCATGTCCAGCGCATCTGGGAGGAATGCCGCGACTGGCCCCGCCGGCGGCAGTACCGCTATTACCGCTTGTTGTGCTCCGCCGGCCTGTTCGTCCTGCGGCATGATCTCCTGCATAACCTCTGGCAGGTGGTCAGCGCGCCGGCGTTTGAGCCTCGTTCGCAGTGGGGGGAAGTCCCGCAGAGGAGGTCCGGCTATGCGGGTCGGTTTGCTGTGGTTCGATAATCGCCCGGATGCGCCTTTACAGGAAAAGGTTCGGCTGGCTGCTGTGCGCTACCGGCAGAAATTCGGCCAGCCGCCCAACTGCTGTTACGTGCACCCGGACACCCTGGCCGGCACACCCGCTGGACTCGTCCAGGTGAATGGGTTTGCCGTGCGGGTCGTTCCTATGGGGAACATCCTTCCCCATCACTTCTGGATCGGTCTGGAGGAAAATCCCCAATAACTGCCCCCCATTCTTCCGGAGCGGGCCGAACGCCCGCTCCGGCCTTTTATATCTTCTGCGGGGCTTTGGTCAGCCGCACGACGAGCCATTCCAGCGCGACCGCCGCTTCCATCTGGCCCGTTTTCACCGCCTGGTCCGCTTCCAGCAGGCGGTCATAGATGGACTGCAGTTCCTCTTTGCGGTAGCGCAGGGCCTGCTTCTGCACTTTCTCGGCGGTGAACTGGTGGACGCCCAGCTTTTTCGCCAGGGCCGCCGGCGAAAGGCGCTCCCCCTCCAGCCCCTTGGCCTGAGCGATCAGGTTGAACTGGCGGTATATCATGTGGAAAATGTACTGCGGATGGGCGCCCTCTTCCATCAGCTTGCGCATTTCGGCGATCGCTGTTTGCCAGCGCCGCTCGCTGATGGCATCCACAATGACGAAGATACTGCTCTCGCGGGTGTGGGGGGTCAGCAGGCGCACATGCTCGGCGGTGATGGTCCCGCCCGGCCCTGCATACAGCGCCAGCTTGGTGATCTCCTGGTCCAGGGCGCGCAGGTCTTCGCCGACGGCATTGGCCAGCGCGCTTTGTGCGCCGGCATCCAGCCTGACGCCGTGCATGCCGGCGCGCTGAGCCATCCAATCCAACAGCTCTTTGCCCCGTTTCGGGGTGAACTCCCAGACCCTGCACATCTCCGACTGCTTTTTGGCCCATTCCAGGATGCGGGTGCGGACAGCCTTTCCTTCCAGCCCGGGATCATACAGAACCAGGTCGGTGGTAGGGGGGAGTACCTGCAGGTATTCCAGCAGTGCTCGGGCGAAAACGGCCGGCCCCTCTTGAGCGGCTTCCTGCGCCTCCTCTTCGCCGGCGGACGCGGCGCCGCCCGACAGGCGGGTGAGCAGTCCGCGCACGATGACCAGCCGGCGTTCGCCCAGGAAGGGCAGGGAGTCGCAGTGGTGCCGCAGTTCCGACAAGCTCAGCCGGCCGCCTTCCAGGAGGGTGCGGTTCCACTCGGCCCCCGGGGTGCCAGCGGCATGCTCCTGCAGTAGCTTGTGCAGGGCTTCCTCGCAGGAGAACTCATCCCTGCCGAAGATTAGATAAATCATGCGTCCCCCGCGCCCAGCTCGATGTAATGTACCGGCATTTTCCCCCCGAGCAGGCGGCGCTCCACGCGGCGGATCTGCAGGTTCCCGATATGGGCGTCCGTGGTGATGTGTTTCTGCACGGTATAGGCCAGCGGCTGGGAGAGGAAGAGGGCGGTGCTGAGCGCCAGCAGGAGCTGGGGGAATTCCTCCCACCATGGGGCGCGCCGCCGGCGCAGGAACAATGAGACCACCAGGCCCCCGACGAGGGAGCTAACGGCCAGGTTGGTGCCGCAGCGCGGGTGCACCGCCAGATGGGATTGGCCGGCGCGCAGACGCGCCAGCGCTTCGTTGACCGCGGACACCAGCGCCTCGGTGGGCACGGCGCCGTAAATATAAAAGCCCGCCGGCGTGCTCCGGCCCATCACCTCCAGGCCAGGATAGCGCTGGGCCAGGATGTGGACGGTGGCATGTTCCACCGCGTGGTTCTGGCGGGTGCGCTGAAACAGCCGGCCCAACCACTGCATGGGCGATTCCGCTCCAGTTATCCCTTCAAGGCTCATGTTTCTACCCTCTTGCGGGAAGTCATGCATCGCGCAGGTCCAGCAGTTCGAAGACGCGCAGTTCCTGCCGGCGGCCGGCCAGGGATATCGGACCGAGCGCGCGCACCTCTGCCCGGTCATAGATGTACTGCAGGGTTTGTTCGCTGAGGAGGATCTGGTTCGGGCGCGCCATTTCCTGGAGCCGGCGGGCGACGTTCACCGCATCGCCGATGGCGGTGTAATTGCGCGCCTGTTCGGTCCCGACGTTGCCGACCACGACCTCGCCCGTGCCGATGCCGATATGGACTTCCAGACGCAGGTGTGCCGGCAGGCGCTCGTGCAGGCGCGCCACGGCACTGCGCAGTCCCAGCGCCGCCTGGGCGGCCCGTTGGGCATGGTCCGCCTGCGGGAGCGGCGCGCCGAAAATTGCCATGATGCCGTCCCCCAAGAATTTGTCCACGGTGCCCTCGAACGCCATTACGGTGCGCGCCATGACGGACAGGTATTGATTGAGCACGTTGATGAGTTCTTCGGGGGCCAGCCGTTCGCTCAATGCGGTGAACCCCTGCAGGTCGGCGAACAGCACGCTGACCTCGCGCCGCACGCCGCCAAGCTGGATGGCCTCCGGGTCAGACAGGATGCGTTCCACCACCGACGGGGGGACGTACATCTGGAAGTACTGGCGGATGCGCTCTTTCTCGCGCTCCTCCTCCGCCTGGAGGTTCTCGAAGTCCTGGGCGTAATGCAGGGCGATGGCGGCATAGCCGGCCAGCATGGATAACAACTGCAAATGGTGTTCGTCCGGCCGGCTGACTCCCGCCGGCCACTGCGCGATCAGGACACCCAGCGCGGCATCGCGCAGGACCAGGGGTATGTAGGCATATGTGGGGCCGGCGTCTCCCTCGCTGGCCACAGCGGGCTTGCCGTCGTGCAGTGTCTCCTGCGCGCGCTGGATGCAGGCTGTCGGCAGTTTCCACACAGCGGACT
This sequence comes from Anaerolineae bacterium, assembly GCA_014360855.1. Classification (NCBI taxonomy): domain Bacteria; kingdom Bacillati; phylum Chloroflexota; class Anaerolineae; species Anaerolineae bacterium. The sequence continues at coordinate 2,542 of JACIWP010000076.1, read as the reverse complement.
TGGAGCGATCGCGGTAGCCTTCCGCAACGATCTGCAGGCCGCCGGCCTGCGGGAGCAGGACATAGACCGCCTGAACGGGGAGCAGGTAGATCACTGCGTCGGTGATCCTGCGCAGGAGCACATCGGTATCGAGTACCGAGAGCACGGACTGGCCGACGGCGTAGAGGGTGCGCATCTCGCGGAGCCGGCGCTCCAACTGCTGGTTGGCCTGCATCAGGCGGGCCATCAATGCGTCCCGTTCGGCGCGCAGCCGGCTTTCCAGCAGGGCGCCCTCGATCGCGGTCAGCATTTCCTGGGCGGTGAAAGGCTTGATCACGTAATCGCGGGCCCCCAGCCGGAAGCCGCGCACGGCGATTTCCTCGGAGCCGTGAAAGGTCATCAACACCACCGGCACGCGTACCCCCTGCTCCTGCAGGCGCTCCAGCACGGTGAGGCCGTCCATTTTGGGCATCTGCAGGTCGAGCAGGATGAGGTCCGGCTTCTCCTCAACGGCTTTGCGCAGGGCCTCCTGGCCGTCGTAGGCGACGATGGGGCGGAAGCCGTGAGGAGTGAGGACGGCGTCACTGATGAACTGCACGTTCTCTTTATGGTCGTCGGCGACCAGGATGCGTTCCTTTGCCATAGCACCGCCCCTTGCACAAGCGCTGAACGTTACGATATGCCCGGCCGGCCAGCATTCACCCCTTCCATTAGGTAGCGGCTGGGGGCCGCCGGCGGCAGGACCGCGAACGGCTGATGCGGGCGCGGGAGGGAGAAGCGCAGGCGCCAAACGGCGATCACCGCTTCCAGGAAGACCCGGCGCGACATTTTCGATGTGCCCTGCACCCGGTCCACGAAGATGATAGGGATTTCCTTGACGCGAAAGCCGGCCAGCAGGGTCCGATAGGTCATCTCTATCTGGAAGGCATAGCCGGTGGTCTGCACCTCGTCCAGCGGCAGGGATTCCAGCACCTGCCGGCGGAAGCACTTGAAGCCGCCGGTCAGATCCCGGATGGGGACGCCCAGGATAGTTCTGGCGTACAGGCTTCCGCCCTGGCTCATCAGCCGGCGGGGAAGGGGCCAGTTGCGCACACCCCCGCCGGGCACGTAGCGGGAACCCAGCACGAGGTCGCAGTCGCCAATCTCCTCGACGAATACGGGGAGCATGGCCGGGTCATGGGAGAAGTCGGCGTCCATCTCGAAGATGAGTTCCGCCCCGAAATCCAGGCCCCAGCGGAAGCCGGCGACGTACGCTGTCCCCAGCCCCAATTTTCCTGGCCGATGCAGGACGTGCACGCGCGGCTCCTGGCGGGCCAGCTCTTCGGCCAGTTCGCCGGTGCCGTCGGGGGAATTGTCGTCCACGATAAGGATGTGAAAAGCGTCCCCATGTGCAAGTATCTTGGGGACTAACTGGGAGATGTTGTCTCGCTCGTTGTAGGTTGGGATGACGACCAGATAGCTCATGCCTATTACCCAGGGATATGGTTGGCCGGCGGAGGTGCATACTGCGCCGAGGCCGGCGTCTTTCTCGCGCTACTGATCCGCTCGGACGAACCGCTGTACCAACACTCCCACCCGTACCAGCAGTTGGCGCATGCTGAACGGCTTGGTGATGTAGTCCACCCCGCCCACGTCCATCCCCTTGACGATGGTCTCCTCGCCCTGACCGGTGCATAGCAGGATGGGGATATGGCTGGTAGACGGGTCGTCCTTCATGTGCCGTGCGACCTCGACGCCGTCCAGCTTGGGCATCAGCACATCGAGGATGACGAGATCGATTTGTCCGGCCCTTTCCTGAATCACCTGTAGGGCTTCTTGTCCCTCGAAGCAGGTGAGCACCTCGTAGCCGGCCCTGGTCAGCGCGGAGGCCATCAGATGTACCAACTCTTTGTCGTCGTCGGCGATCAGGATCGTCGGAGCGTGCGTTCCCACAGAAGTATCCTTCCGTACTGGCTCTATGTGCTGAAGTCGTCTGCCGGCCGGGCAGGATAGCAACCACACGGTTTTGCGTTACGCCGCCATAATGCCGCTCAAGTAATTGATCAGCTCGCGGGTGGAGAAGGGTTTGACGATGTAGCCATCGGCTCCCAGCTCCAGGCCGTAGTCCACCTCGTCAGAGCGGCCTTTGGCGGTCAGGAATACCACTTTGGTGTTGTGCCGGCGTTCATCGGAGCGCACGCGCTGGAGCACATCGTAGCCGCTCACCCGCGGCATCATGATGTCCAGAAGCACCAGGTCAAAGTGCTCCTGCCCCAGCAGTTGCAGTGCCTCTTCCCCGCCGGCGGCTTCTTTGACGGTCCAGCCCCGCCGTTCCAGGGTCAGGCGAACCAGCTTGCGGGTATCTTGCTCATCGTCCACGACCAAGACCTTGACAGCCGGCATGCCGCACATCGTTGTCCCCCTGTCAGGGCTAGCAGAGTATGCATCATATCCGGGAAAGATAGGATTGTCAATCTTTGCGAACGCTGGGTCTTACCCACTTTTGACAGTACGACGTCCTCCTGCTATTTGGTAGTTGCGAAACCAACCATAGAGCAGAGAGGGCGTCGTGACACTAACATAC
>JACIWP010000075.1 GCA_014360855.1 Anaerolineae bacterium | reverse complement strand
ATGAGGCGTACTACGGTCAGATACGCCGGCTGAAGCAGGAACTGGACAGCCGCTATGTGCTGGTGCGCTCCATTCGTCAGTTTCGCAACGGCGCCGAGTGGGCGGACGTGTACGTGTATCGCCGGCGGAGCGATTGAATCGCCAGCCGGCCGGGAAGTTTCCCAGGTTGAGGTAGGAGGATGAAAGGGGCAGCGCGGTTCGTTCGAACGGTGCCTGTGGAATATCTCCTGCTGGCCGGCGTCCTGCTCTTGGCCCTGGCTGTTCGGGTGGTCGTCGCTCGTCAAGACCATGTCCTGCAGGGGGACGAGGGGGCCTATCTCTGGCTGGGCAGGACGCTGATGAGCGGCGGGGGGTATCAGTTTTTCGGCCGGCCGGAACTGCACTACACGCCGGGCTATCCCATCGTCTCGGGGTTGGTCTGGCTGGCTGTGCGCGACCTGGAGCTGGCCAGCAAGATTTGCTTCGTGCTCTTCGGCACCCTGACCATCCTGCCGGTCTATTTTCTGGCTCGCCGCATGTACGGCCGGCTGAGCGGCTTGATCATTGCCGGCCTGCTGGCCGTCATGCCGGTCTTCACTGCCCACGTGTTCTTCTGGGGGAGCATGAGCGAGCCGCTGTACTTCTTCCTGGTTTTTGCGGCGGTGTGGTGTGCCGTTTGGGCAATGGAGCGCGGCCCCTGGTGGGCTTATCTGCTGTGCGGTGCGCTCTTCAGCGCCGCTTATCTCACCAGACCGGAGGCCCTGGCGTATGTTGCGCTGACCGCCGGCTATCTGTTGCTCCTCTCGATGCTGGAACGCCGGTCCCTGGATAGCTTTGCGAAGGTGCTCCTGATGCTCCTGGTCTTCCTCGGCGTGGCCTCGCCTTATCTGCTCTTCCTCCATCGCCATCTGGGGACATGGAGCCTGACCGGCAAGACCTGGATCGCCTTTGTGGGACATCACGCCCTGGTCGAGGGAGACCTGGTCGCTTTTGACCGCATTGTATGGGGGCTGGATTCCACAGGGCTGGAAGTGCTGTACCATTCCATGGAGAAATTCACCAAGTACAGCATGTGGCGGGAGATCATTTCGAACCCGCAGGAGTTCCTGGTGGACACCCTGCGGAACGTACGACAGTTGGACGGCCTGTTCCTGTCCAAGCGGGTGTTTCCCAGTTTTCTCCTGCCCCTCGTGGGGTTAGGATTATTCCGCTCGCGTTGGAACGCGCGACGCGCTCGCAACGAGGTGTATCTGCTCTTGATGGCCGTGCTGCCGGCATTGGCCATGGCGGTATTTACCGTGGACCTGCGCTTCTACCTGGGCACGCTCATCATCCTGGTTATTTGGGCCGGCCATGGCATTGTGGAGCTGGGGGATTGGCTTGCCCTGACCGCCTCCAAGTTGCTGACCGGGGCGCGCCTCGAGCAGTGGGCCGGCCGGCTCCGGCTGGCGGCGACGGGCCTGCTGGCAATGGTGCTGGCCGGCTACTTCCTGATCATGTATCCGATGCTTATCCAGGAGGGACTTGGCAACAAGCTCTTTTATTACAAGCATGTGGGGTTGTGGTTGGGCGAGCACAGCCGGCCGGCGGAACGGGTCATGTCGCGCGGGGCGATCCCTGCCATTTATGCGGAAAGGTTTTGGGTGCCCTTCCCCCATGCGGATTACGATGATGTCTTACGCTATGCGCGCGCCCACGATGTGGATTACTGGATCATTAATGAGCGGGAGTTCCGGCTGATGCGCCCTCATCTGGCGTTCCTGGCGGACGCGGCACAACTGCCGGCGGAATTGGAATGGGTACAGGGCTTCGAGGGGCCGGCGGGACGGACCGTGGTCCTGCGCATGCGAAAGTGAGGATGGCTGGATGAGCGAGGAAACGACGATCCAGCGAAGTCGTACCGGCGTGGCCGGCTGGTTCGCCCGGAACGGGCCGCTTATCGGTATTATCACAGTGGCTCTGTTACTGCGCGCCGTCGTCGCTCGTCAAGACCATGTCCTGCAGGGAGACGAGGGGGCCTATCTCTGGCTGGGCAGGACGCTGATGAGCGGCGGGGGGTATCAGTTTTTCGGCCGGCCGGAACTGCACTACACGCCGGGCTATCCCATCGTCTCCGGGTTGGTCTGGCTGGCTGTGCGCGACCTGGAGCTGGCCAGCAAGATTTGCTTCGTGCTCTTCGGCACCCTGACCGTGCCGGCGGTGTACCTGCTGTGTCGACGCCTCTACGACCGGCCGACGGCACTGGTCGCTGCCGCCCTGATCGCCGTTTCGCCGGCGCTGATCTCGTACACCTTTTTCTACGGCAGTATGACCGAACCGCTGTATTTCTGCCTCCTGTTCTGGGCCATATATATCAGTGTGGTCGCCATGGAGGAGGGACGCTGGCCGGCCTATGCGCTGGCCGGCGTGCTGTTCGGCCTGGCCTACCTGACCCGCCCGGAAGGGTGGCTGTGGCTGGCGGTCACGGCCGTTTTTCTGGGCGTGGTCTTTATCGTCGAGCGCAGGCCGGCGCGCCGCTCACTGGCCGGCATAGGCATCCTGCTGGCCGGCTTTCTGGTGGTCGCGTTCCCGTATCTCCTGTATCTCCGCCGGCATCTGGGCTACTGGACGTTGACAGGCAAGTCCTGGATGGCGTATGTCCAACAGCTCACCCTCGCGGAAGGGAATTACGTGGAATTTGACCGCATGAGCTGGGCGCTGGATTCTTCCGGTCACGAGGTCATGTACCATTCCGCCGAAAAGTTCACCCGCCACAGCCTGCTGGGGGAATTCCTGAACGACCCGCTGACCTTCGTCCGACATACCGTGCAGGACCTGCGGGAGCTGGACAGCATTTTCCTGTCCAAGCGGGTACTGCCGTTCTTCCTCCTGCCCTTCATCGGATTGGGGTTGTTCCGCGCCGGCTGGAGCGGACGGCGGCTCCGCCAGGAACTCTATCTCTTGGCGCAGGTGCTGGTCACCTCAGCGGCGCTGGTAATATTCACGAATCAGTTACGCTTTTACCTGGGAGCGTTGATCGTGCTGTTGGTATGGGCCGGCCGCGGGCTGGTGGAGTTCTCCCGCTGGGCCGGCGAGACGTTGGCGCAGTGGATGCGGCCGGAGAAGGCGGACCGCTGGGCGCGCGGCGTGCTGACGGTGGGCGCGGTGCTCATCTGCGCCTATTACCTGGCGATACAGCCGGCGGCCGTACGGGACGGCCTGGCCTATCAGCATTTCTACTATAAAGAGGTGGGGGAATGGCTCAAAACAAACAGCGCGCCGGACGCACGGGTCATGTCGCGCGGGGCCATCGTCGCCATCCATGCCGAGCGCTTCTGGGTGCCCTTCCCCCACGCCAGCTATGCCGAGGTACTGCGCTTCGCGCGGGAGAACCGTGTGGATTACCTGGTGGTCAATCAGCATGAGTTCGAAGTGATGCGGCCGCAACTGGCCTTTCTGGGCGACCCGGACCAGGCGCCGGCGGAGCTGGAACCCCTGCTGATCCACCACAGCGCGCAGGGGCTGACGGTGGTCTACCGACTGAAGGGAGGGTCATGAACAAAGCAAAGGTGCTGCTGATTCAACCGCCGGCCCTGCCCGGCACGACGGTGAACCGGGAAGGGGCCGCCGGCTTCGGCAATCAGTACCCGCGGGAGGGGGCCTTCCTCTACCCGCCTCACACGCTGGCCACCTGTGCGGCGATACTGAAGGCCGCCGGCTATCTCCCCGCCATCCTCGATGCGGCGGCGGAGCGGCTCAGCCCCCGCGAGGCCCTGGAGCGAGCCGCCGGCTGGGACCCGGGATATCTGGTGGTGCAGGTGTGCTGGCCGGCGTGGGAGGCGGACCTGGCCTTCTGCCGGGCGGCGCGCGCCCGCTTCCCCGGCGTTCCGCTGATCGTCGTCGGTACCATCCTGCGGCATGAGGATTTCGCCCGGAGCGCCGCCGGCGCGGCCGATATGGTGCTGGTGGGGGAGCCAGAACAGGCCCTGCCGGCGGCCCTCGAGCGGGTCCGGCCCCTGGCGCAGGGGCCGGCGCCGGTCGTGCCGGCGGTGGAGCTGGCCCCCCGGCAGTACGATGCCGAAAGCTACCTCCGGGATATCGAGTCCCTGCCTCCGCCGGCGTGGGAGCTGACGCCTTGGAGGCGCTACGGCTTCCTCAGCGTGCTGAGCACCCGCGGGTGCGATCTGTCCTGTGTCTACTGCCCGTACGTGGTGGGGTGGGGCCGCAGGTTCCGGGCATGGGGGCCGGCGCGGGTGCTGGAGGAACTGCGCTGGCTGGCGGAGCGGTTCGCACCGCCGCGGGTTATGTTCCGCGACGCGGTGTTCGGGCGGGATCGCGGCCGCGCCGCCGGCATCTGCGAGGTCATCCTGCGCGAGCATGTGCGTGTGAGCTGGGAGTGCGAATCGCGGCCGGAGCATTTCGACCCGGAGCTGGTGCGGCTGATGGGACGCGCCGGCTGTGCGCGTGCCAAGATCGGCCTGGAAAGCGTGGAGCCGGCGCGGCTGGCCGCGTTGGGCCGCGTCGCTGACGCTTCGCAGGCGGAGATGTATGTGGAGGCGGCGCGCCAGGCAGTGGCCGGCTGTCGGCATGCCGGCGTTCGCTCCCATGTCTACGTCATGGTCGGTTGGAAGGAAGCGCTCCCGGGAGAGATCGAGCGGTTGGGGGCCTTCCTGCAGGAACTGGAGGCGGATGATGTGAGCATCAAGCCGGCAGAGGTCTATCCATTGACCGCCTGGGAGGGGTGGGCGCCGGCGGATGCGGAGGCGGGAGCGCGGCAGGCCGAGGGGTTGGCGCGCATCCTGCCCCCGCCGGCGCGGAAACCGCGCGGCTCGGTCCTGCGGCGGGCCATGGCGGTGTTGCGGAGGAACCTGGGGTGAGGGCATTGGTCACTGGCGCGACGGGATTTGTCGGGATGTGGGTGGCCCGGTTCCTGCTGGAAGAGGGCACGCAGGTGCGGGTGCTGGTGCGGCCGGGGAGCGATCGGCGCAACCTGGCCGGCCTGGACGTCGAGATCGCGGAGGGGGACCTGCGCGACCCCGAGTCGCTGGCAGAGGCGCTGGCCGGCTGTGAGGAGCTGTATCATGTGGCGGCCCTGTACAGCACCCGGGAGGAGGATGGCCCGCTGATGTACGAGGTCAATGTGGGCGGCACCAAGACCCTGTTGAAAGCGGCGCGGCGCGCCGGCGTGCGCCGGGTGGTGCACACCAGCACTATCGGCACGATCGGCCGGCCGGCGGACGGTTCCCTGCCCACCGAGGAGACGGAGTTCAACCTCTGGGAGCAGGGGAGCCATTACGCCCGCTCCAAATACCTGGCGGAGACAGTGGCGCTGTCCATGGCGCAGGATGGCCTGCCGGTGGTGGTCGTGAATCCCTGCGCGCCGGTGGGCGCCGGCGATCTCAAGCCCAGCAGTACCGGCCAGCGCATCGTGGACTACCTGAACGGGCGCGAACCGTCGTACCTGGAGGGGGGCATCAATTTCATCTCCGTGCGGGATGTGGCCGCCGGCCATATCCTGGCGGCGCGGCGCGGCCGGCCTGGCCAGCGCTACATCCTGGGCAACGCCGCCGGCAACCTGATGCGGGAGGATTTTTACCGCCTGATGGAGCGGGTCAGCGGGGTACGTCCGCCGCGAGGGCGCTCCCGCAACCCCCTGCGCTGGCTGGGCGGGGCTTCGCGTGCGGGGCGGGGGTACCAGCCGCCGGCGCTGACCTGCAACCCGGCGCGCGCCATCCGCGAGCTGGGCCTGCCGCAGACCCCTCTGGAAGAAGCCTTTGCCGAGGCGGTGGAATGGTTCCGACAGAACGGCTATGTGCGCTGACGTCCCTGTGAAGCGAGGAGTATCCATGGCACGACGTGCTCTGCGTCTGGTGCTCAAGGCATTGATGAGCCTGTCCGACTGGCCGGCGCTGGGCCGGCTGTGCGTCGGCATCGCCGGCTGGCTGGCCGGCCCCTACAAGGACCGCCGCATCCTGGCCCAGGTGACCCGCAAACCGTATATCTCCCCGAAGGCGCAGATCGCCTGCCGGCGTCTGGAGATCGGGGCCAACTGTTTCATTGACGATTATGTGACCATCTTCAGCCATGCGGACGGGGGAAAGGTGGTGCTGGGGGAGCGCGTGCACATTTACCGCGGCACCATCATCGAGATCGGCGCCGGCGGCAGTGTGTACATCGGGCACGATACCCATATCCAGGCGAACTGTAATATCAAGGGCTTCCTGCGCGACACGCGCATCGGCGCCCATGTGCAGATCGCGCCCGGTTGCGGCTTCAGCCCCTACGAGCACGGCTTCGAGGACCCCGACCGCTCCATGCGGGAACAGCCCATCACCAGCAAGGGGGATATCGTCATCGGGGATGACGTCTGGCTGGGGCTGGGGGTCAAGGTGCTGGACGGCGTGACCATCGGGGACGGTGCGGTCATCGGCGCCGGCGCGGTGGTCACTCGCGACGTGCCGCCGCTGGGCATCGCCGTCGGGGTGCCGGCGCGCGTTATTGGCATGCGCGGCCAGCGGAAGGAGGAAAGCTAGCCCCATGGGCCGGCAGGATGCGGTGCGGGAGGCGGCCATCCTGTTGCTGTTCCTGGCCCTCGCTGTGGTCATGACCTGGCCGTTGGCGCGGGAGCTGGAGCGCGCCGTGGTACAGCCGGCGGAGGATCCCCAGCTCAATAGCTGGATCATGGCATGGGATGCCCATGCCCTGCTGACGGAGCCGGCCCATCTCTTTCAGGGCAACATCTTCTACCCCTATCCTTACGCCCTGGCCTATTCCGAGCATCTGCTGGGCAGTGCCGTATTGGGCCTGCCGTTCCAACTTCTTTGGCGGAATGCCGTGGCCGTGCATAACCTGCTGGTGCTCCTGTCATTCACCCTGTCGGGCTTCGGCGCCTATCTGCTGGGCCGCCGGCTGAGCGGGAGCCGCGCCGCCGGCCTGATCGCCGGCCTGGTCTTCGCCTTCTGCCCCTACAAAATGGGCCAGCTTCATCATTTCCAGAATCTGAGCGCCCAGTGGATGCCCTTTGCCCTGTTGCTCCTGGAGCGGGTCGTGCGGCAGGGGCGCCGGCGGGACATGTTCCTGTTGGGGCTGTTTATCGTCCTGCAGGGCCTTTCCAGTGTCTATTATACCCTGTTCCTGGCGGTCGGGCTGGTCATTGCCGCTGTGATCATGCTCCTCGGGCACTGGTGGGGCGAGTGGCGGGTCGCGGCGCGCCGGCTGGGTGCGCTGGCGCTGACCGGCCTGCTGGCCGGCGCCGCCCTGATGCCGGTCTACCTGCCGTACGCCCGCACCGCGGAACTGCTGGACGCCGGCCGCTCCCTCAGCTACGTGACCCAACTCTCGCCGGATGCGCTGAACTATCTGGCGGCGCCGGCGGGCAATCTGCTGTATGGGACGCTGACGGCGCCCTGGCGCAAGGAGCCGGAAGGGGCCTTATGGCCGGGGTTGCTGGCGCTCCTGCTGGCCGGCGCCGGCCTGTGGGCCGGCCTGCGCGCCCGGTCGCGCGCCGTGCACGCCTGGTGCTGGACCCTGCTGGCGCTGGCGCTGACCGCCGGCGTCCTCTCCCTGGGGCCGACCATTCACGCGGCCGGCAGGGCGCTGGTGCGCGGGCCGTATATCTTGCTGTGGCGCTATCTGCCCGGCTTTCAGGCGGTGCGGGTGCCGGCGCGCTTTGCCGTGCTGGTTATGCTGGGGCTGGCGGCTCTGGCGGCGGTAGGCATGGGACATCTGTTGGGCGATGGGCGAGCGCGCTGGCGCCGGCTGGCCGGCGGCGCGGCGGCGTTCCTCATCGTGCTGGAGTATTGGAGCGCGCCCCTGCCGCTGGCGCAGGCATATACCGCGTCGCCAACGCCGGAAGTGTACCGCTGGCTGACGGAACAGCCGGCGGATGTGAGCGTGCTGGAACTGCCCATTGACGTGTACCCGGCCTTTTCCCATGACATCGTGTACCTGGCCCAGTCCACGCGGCACTGGCATCGGCTGGTCAACGGCTACAGCGGCATCTTCCCCCCAGGGTACCTGGCGCTGAGCAAGATGATGCAGGACTTCCCCAATCAGGAGACGGTGGATGTACTGCGCCGGCTGGGCGTGGACTATGTCATCGTGCACCGCGATCAACTGCCTCCGGATCAATTGGAGCGCTTCACGCCGGATTTCTACACGGAGCTGGAGGGGCTGACCTGGGCCGGCGTCTTTGGGCCGGCCTGGGTCTACCGCCTGACACCGCCCGACGCCGATTTCTCACGCCTCACGCTCGGCTCGCCGGCGGCGCGCCCCTTCCTGCTGGGAGGCTGGTCCCCCTTCGATGACCGGATAGCGGGCCAGCCGGCGACCTGGAGCATCGGCGACCGGTCCTATCTGCTGGTGCCGATCTGGGCGGAGGCCCGTTCGGTGGTGCTGGGCGTGCAGTCCGCCGCGGACCAGGTACGCTGTCGGCTCTCCTGGGATGGGCGGTCGCTGGGCGAATGGCATTTCTTCGGAGGGGCGGAGACCTATTACAGCCTGCCCCTGCCGCGCCGGCCGGAGCCCGGCCTGTACATTCTGGGATGGGACTGCGCCGGCGGGAAGGCGGAAGCACATGCCCGCACCATCGGTGCGACGGGGGTGGAAGCGCCGGCGGACCTGGCGGTGGTCGCCGCCGGCCGGGAGGCCGGCGATTACGCCGCGATCTACCTGGAGGGGAAACAGTATCTGGTGGCCGAGGAGTGCCGATCCTGCATGGAGGTGCTGGCCCTGCCGCCGGGAGACCACACGGCGCCCCTGTGGCGGGTGGCGGACCTGGCGGTGCCGGCGGAGCGCTTCTCCTTGGCGGAGTGGCTGATGGCCCTACCGGATGGGACGGTTATCGCCGCGGCCGGCCGCGCCGGCGCCGGCGTTTCCCTCGATCTGATCCGCGCCCTGGCGCATTACGGCGGCTCCGGCCGCATGGTGAAAGATGTAGGTCAGGCTTATCTGCTCATCGGGGTGCGCGGCGCCCTGCTCGGCACGGCGGTGGAACGAGCATGTGATGAAGGGTGCTGGGAGTATTTGGGGAGGCCTTGGCCGGACCGCCGGCTGGCCGTCAGCCGGGTGGAGGCGGTGCGGTGAGGCGGGGGAGAACCGCCGGCTGGCTGGGCCTACTGCTGGCCGCCGTTTTCCTGGCGGCCGGCTGGCTCACCCTGGGACAGTACGGCATCACCTGGGATGAACCGGAGAATTTCCTGGCCGGCGAGCTGTACTGGCAGTTCTGGCGCACGGGGGAGGCGCGCTGGCTGGATTTCGAGGGGCTGAAAAATCAGTGGGCGGAGGCGGACCAGAAACCCTATTTCTACGTCTATACCATTGGCCGGCAGGAGCGGTATCCGCCCTTTGCGAACACCGTCTCCGCGATAGGGGCATGGGCACTGCACGAACGGGCCGGCTGGCTCGACCCCATCACCGCCCATCATGCGGCCATACCGCTGTTCGGCGCGCTGGGGGTGTGGGTCACGTTCCGCTTTGCCTGGGAGCGCCGGCGCCGGCTGAGCGAGGCCCTGCCGGCGGCGCTGATGCTGGCGGCGTTCCCGCTGTACTGGGCGCATGCCCATAACAACATCAAGGACGTGCCCATGGCGGCGCTCTTCGCGGCGTCGCTGTGGGCCGGCTGGCGGGCCTTCGGGCAGGTTGGCAAGGTGAAATGGAAATGGGTGCTGTTGGCCGGCGGTACGGCGGGCCTGGGTTTGGCCACCAAGGCCAATGCGCTGTTCATCGCTCCTATTATCCTGCTGTGGCTGGTGTGGCTCTATGCGCCGGCGCTGGCAGGCCGGCGCCCAAAGGGAGGGGCAGTCCCCTGGCGAAGCCTGGCGGCGGCGCTGGTGGGGATAGCGGCGGTGGCCGGCGTCGTGCTGATGGTGCTCTGGCCCTATCTGTGGGCCGATCCTCTGCGCCGGCTCTACGCCGTACTGCGGTACTTCGCCACTGCGGGGCGGGGCGCGCCGGTCTATTTCGCCGGCCGGCTGTACACCGCCGGCGTGGACCTGCCGTGGTATTATGCATCGGCCTACCTGGCGCTCACCGCTCCGCTGGGGACGCTGGCGCTGGGCATGCTGGGGCTGGTACGGGCCGGCCGCTCCATGCTCCGCAGAGAGGATACGGCGGCCCCGCTGTGGCTGATATGGTTCCTGGTGACGCTGGGCCGGGTCAGCCTGCCGGGCATGGTGGTGTACGATGGACTGCGCCAAATTATGGAATTACTGCCGGCCTGGTGCCTGTTGGCCGGCCTGGGCGCCGGTTGGTGCTGGGAATGGCTGACGCGCCGGCTGGCGGTCGGGCGGAATGTGCTGGCCGTCCTGCTCCTGTCGGCGCTGATGCTTCCACAGGCGCTGGCGCTGGCCGGCCTGCATCCTTACGAGGGGGCCTTTTTCAACGAGCTGGCCGGCGGCGTGCGCGGCGCGGCCAGCTCCTTTCCCCTGGACTACTGGGGGCAGTCGTACAAGGACGGCGTGGAGTGGTTGAACGCCCATGCCGGCCCAGGGGCCTGGGTGGCGGTGCCGATAGCCGGCCACCTGGCGCGGTTTGGCCTACGGGGGGATATGGAACTGCTCATCACCGGCGAGCGGGAAGATGTGCAGAGACGCGCCGGCGAGGGATATGTCATGGTGCTCCATCACTGGGCGTGGGTGCCGGCCAGCTCGCTGGCGCAGTGGTGCCTTGCGGCCGGAGAGCCGGCCTATGTCCTGGAACGGGCGGGGGCCGGCTTGCTGAGCATCTACCGCTGGCCGTGTGCGGAGAGGACGCCCCATGACGAATAGAGGGCGGGATCTGCGCCGGCGGGTGCTCCTCGGCCTGCTCATCCTGCTGGCCTGGGCGGTGTTGGCGGCCCTGGCCGTTCAGGCGGTATGGGTGGAACCTTATCGCCTGGTGGTGGAGGAGGTGCGGGTGCCGATCGCCGGCCTGCCGCCCGAGCTGAACGGCCTGCGCATCGTGCTGTTGTCCGATATGCACATGACAGGCATTGGCCGGCGGGAGGCGGAGACCGCCGAACGGGTGCGGGAGCTGTCGCCGGATCTCATCCTTATCAGCGGCGACTTCATCCAGCACACCGTGCTGTACGACGTGCAGGCGCGCTGGATGGAGCAAGTGCGCGCATGGCTTACCCAACTGGGGAATCCGCCGCTGGGCATCTGGGCCAGTCGCGGCAATGCCGACATCAGCCGCTACGGCGATTTCAACAACCTGTTTGCGGATGGGATCTACGGCGCCGGCGCGCATTTGCTGACCAATCGCGCCGCGCTGATCCGGGTGGGCGGCGCCCGCCTATGGATTGCCGGCGCCGATTACAACGACTTTCAGGGGCGGTTTGTGCGCGATTTCACCGTGCAGGGGGACGACGGGGAGCAGTGGCTGGAGACCCGGGATTCTCAGGGCAACAGCACGGTCCATTACTGGGCGGAGCCGGCCCTCTCCTGGGCGGATTATGAGTTCACCGGCCGACTGCGGCGCGATGACGAACGGGGCGGCATCGGGGTGACCTTTTACTCCCGCTTTCCGGAGGGCTATGACCGCTACTACCGCCTGCGGAGCTATGCGAAGGCGCCGACGCTCCAGATCGCGCCGCATGGCGCCCGCATCACCGCCGGCGATATGGATACCGGAGTCGTGCCCGAAGCCGGCCGCTGGTACCGCTTTCGGATTCGCGTGCAGAACCTGCCCGATGCCACCCATATCCAGGCGCGCGTCTGGCCAGAAGATGAGGCCGAGCCGGCGGAATGGCAGGCCGACTGCCTGGACGAGAGGCCCGAACGCCTGCGCGCCGGCACCATCGGCGCCTGGGGGCTGGACGAGGGACACAAGGCCTTTGACGATTTCCAGGTACAGCCCCTCGCCGGCGGCGCGCCCCTGCTGGAGGAGAATTTCGAGGGCTGGGAGCGGGGGCGCCGGCCGGCGGGATGGCTGGCCTACGGCATGAACGCCGGCAATGTGGCGCAGGCCGTGGCGGAAGTGCCGGCGGAGGATATATGTCTTCTGCTGGCCCATTCACCAGACCAGGTGCGCGAGGCCCAGGGGCGCGGGGTGGACCTGATGCTGGCCGGCCACACCCACGGCGGCCAGGTGCGCCTGCCCCTCCT
>JACIWP010000074.1 GCA_014360855.1 Anaerolineae bacterium | reverse complement strand
ACCGAACCATGGCATAAGGAGGACTGCATGAGCCAACCGACAAAGACCAGGGGGACAGTTGCTCGCCGGCCCGGCCTTATCATGGCGCTGGCGGTGGGGGCGTTCCTGCTGGGCGCGCTGGGTGTGCTGTTATGGCGGGTGCTGGGCGCGCCGGCCGGCGCAGAGATGCCGATCGCCGGCGGGGGCACCGCGGCCGGCAACCTGGTGGCGCGTCCCCCGACCCAATCCCCCACGGCCGCCCCGCTCACCCTGGGAATCGCCCACACCAACGACACCTGGGGCTATCTCTTCCCCTGCGGCTGACGACCCAAGGTCGGTGGAGTGACCCGTCGGGCCACAAAGCTGGATGAATTTCGCGACAGGTTGGTCCATGTGCTGGTGCTGGACGCCGGCGACAGTCTGGTGGGGGATGGAAATTTGGCGGACCGTACCAAAGGCGCCACGAGCGTCGAGGCAATGAACCGGCTGGGCTATGACGCCGCGGCGCTGGGACCGAAGGACCTGGCGTTAGGGGAAGAGGTACTGCGCAAGCGGATGGCCGAGGCGCGCTTTGCCTTCCTGTCGGCCAACGTGCGCGCCGCCGGCACGGGAGAGCTGTTGGCACAGGCCTATGTGGTGCGGGAAATCGGCGGGCACCGTGTTGCCGTCATCGGGCTGACCGAGAAGGTGGATGTGCCGGGGTTCATCATTGACGACCCGCTGGAGACCCTGCGCCGGCTGGTGCCGGAGGTCGCCGCGACCAGCGACATCGTCATCCTGCTGACGCACACGCCGGCCAGCCAGACGCGCCAGCTCCTTCAGGCGGTGCAGGGCATTGATATTGCCGTGAGCGGCGGGGTCGAGCCTCTGCCCAACGGCGAGATGGTGGGGGAGGCGTTCCTGGTGCATGCGGATGTGCCGTCGCCCGGGCATGCCGGCCGGTATCTGGGGCTGGTGACGGCGGTGTTCGATGGGCAGGGCCGGCTGGCGGAGCACAATCAGGAGATCATCGCGCTGATGGAGGATATCCCCGAGGAGCCGGCGATGCTGGACTGGCTGATCAACGAGGCGCCGTATATGGAGTGAGGGGCACGGGTTCGATCGCCAACTGACAGCCCTTTCCGGCGGGGCGCGCGGCCGCGGCGGGGGGACAGGGCGCGGGAGATGGAGGCGCAGATGGATGCGCCGGCGCAGTTATGATGGCGGTCACCTTTATGGATTCAGCGTTTGGGCCGGCTGATGATGGACAGGTAGCGCGCCTCCTCATCCCCCAGGGCGCGCACGCTCTCCAGGAAGCGGTTCTCGAAGTAGATGCTGTCGCCGGCGGCCAGCTCGTAGCGCTCGCCGGCGATGGTGACCTCAATGCGGCCGGCCAGCACCAGGATGCACTCTTCGGAGGGTTCTGCCAGCGGCTGTTGGACCATATTGTCGGCGTCAGCCCGTGCCTTGACCTCGAACACCACCAGGTCGCGCGTCAATTGCGGCGTGACGATCTCATAGGTGACGTTGCCTGGCGGGAAGGTCATGCGCGCCCGCCGGTGATAGCGCACGATGGGCGTGTGATTGGGCGGTTCCCCCATGAGCTGATAAATGGGGAGCTTGAGGGCGTTGGCGATGCGCCGAATGGAGGCCAGGGTCGGGTTGCCGATGCCGCGCTCCAAGTTATTGATGAAAGTAGGGCTCAGATCGGTCATCTTGGCCAGGTCGCGCAGGCTCAGGCCCATCTCCTTGCGCCGGGCACGGATGCGCTCCCCGATACGGAGCCCCACATTGCGGTCGGTCGGATACGTTTCTTCCGGGTCCTGCGGTCCAATCATCTCGTCCCTCCTGTGCGGTATGCATATTGTATACCAGGGGACGATATTGTCAACTATGGCGGAAGTGTGGTACGCACCTCGCCCCGGCCGGCCCTACCTCCTGCGTTACGAGGGTGTGCGGGCGCGCCGGCGCACGGCGAGGTATATCCCCAGCAGACCAACGCCCGGCAGGATACTTAATCCGCAGACCCCGGGAGAGGGCGCCGGAGCCGGCGTGGAGGGAGCCGGCGTGCCGGCAGTCCCTTCCGAGGGGGACGGGGTGCCGGTGGCCGGCAGTTGCCGCGGCCCCAGCCCCAGGCTCTCCCGCCACTGACGGTCCAGCTCGTCCAGCCCGAAGCCGTACACCTTCTGCAGGGCATCCTCCTGATAGGCTCCTTGCTTGAACTCCTGCAGGAGCGCGACCAGCTTCTCGCGCCCATAGGTATCCAGCAGGAACTTCACCAGGCTGTATGACTCGGCGTAAAACAGGTCCACCTTGGCGGGGTCGCCGCTGTAGCCGGACAGGGAGCGGACGGAGATGAGGTCATCCTGTCTGATGGCCTGGTCAAGGGCGCGGCGGTTGCGCGCCGGCAGTTCCCCCTCGGCGTACATGGCCAGCCCCTCGTCCAGCCAGCGCGGCAGGTCGCCGAACGGGTTTTTCGTCGCCAGGCCGACCACGATATGGCTCAGCTCATGAGCCAGGGTCTGTTCCAGGTCCGGTTCACTGCCCAGGAGCAAGAGCGTGTCATCGGCGACCACCATCCCCAATGTCACCGTCATCTCGTCATAGCGCTCACTGCGCGAGGGTAGGGCCAGTCGCATATCGTTTCGATTGGCGTAGACGTAGATGTGGATGGGCTGTTCGAGGGTGACCCCGATCTCCTGTTCCAGCTTTTCCAGCACCTGCAGGGCCTGCTGGAGAAGCCCTTCGGCTTTCCTGGCGTCGCGGTAGGCGTAGACGTGCACCAGGTCGCGGGCATATTCTTGCCAGTCGAAGCGGTCATCCTGATAGATAAAGGAATAGGGGGTAGTGCGGGTTTGCCGGCCGGCGGCGTCGCTGATCTGCCAATAATATGAGATGAGGGCGCCGGGATACAGCGAGCCGGGGAACAACTCCCAGCGCCACTCGGCCTGCACCTGCCGGCCGGGCCGAAATTCCGGATAGGCGCGCGTGACCACGCGGCTGTCCCCCACCCGATAGAAGAGGATGATCGATTGGATATCGGCATCGCTCTGCGCCGTCAAGCGGAAGCGGACTTCCTTGGCAAAGGAGTAGCTGGCGCTGGAATCAAGCACCTGGATGCCGGCGTCCTGGCCCCATACCAGGCCGGCCGGCGCCGTCAGCAGGAGGATGAACAGCACCAGGACAAGGGGAAACCACCTGCGAGATCGCTTCATTTTCGTCAACCCTTGGGCGGAGGCACGGGCAGTTGATCCGCCGGCGTCGTGCTCCAGCGGTTCCCGATCTCCTCCAACATGAACGGGATATCATCAATAATCGGGTACTTGCGGCCGCACTCCTGGCACACCAGCCAGCACTCTTTCACCAGCTCCAGCAGTCCCTCCCGACCCTGCGGGGCGCAGTGGGGACAGCGCAGGATGGAGAGCAGTTCCTGGTCAATCATGAGATGGCCTCCTTGCGGCTGGGCGTTGGTATTTGCCGGCCGTAGTATAGCACAAGAAGTGCAGAGGTTCAATTCTCCCCGACTTGCCGCACAAAAGACTGCCCCTCAACCGATCGAGCGGGCAGAGGAGAGGCCGGGAAAGCGGCCCATGTCCCATCCGTGGGTGAGGGCCTCTGGGCCTCGCCGGCTTTGACACGCCGGCGGCGTTGTGGTACATTCCGTTCGGATGGTCTGATCATCACAACACTTCGGGGCAGGAGGGAGAATATGGTGAGCATGACCCCGCGCCAGAGGGTGCTGGCGGCGCTCAACCACCAGGAAGTGGATCGCGTACCCATTGACCTCGGCGGCACGCCCAACAGCACCATTTGCACCGGCGCATATCTGCGCCTGGCCGAGTTTCTGGGGGTACCCATTACCTCCCCCAAGGTCATCAACCTGGCCTTCGAGATCGTGGAGATGGACGAAGCTGTCCTGCGGCTCTTGCCCGTGGATACCCGGCCGCTGTTCATCAATCCGCCGGCGCGCTCGCGCACGCGCTGGATGGATGACTCCACCTTTGTGGATGAATGGGGCATCACTTACCGCCGGCCGGCCGGCTGGCCGCAATTCGACATGATCGCTCACCCCCTGGCCGAGGCCACGCTGGCGGATGTCGAGCGCTTCGAGGGGCCGGATGTGGAGGATGAGGGGCGCTACGCCGGCCTGCGCGAGAAAGCTCGTCAGCTCCATGAGGATACTGATTACGCCGTCTGCGCCTCGACGCTGGACACCACCCTCTTCGACCGCGCCTGCTGGCTGAGGGGCACGGCGCGCTTCCTGATGGACCTTCTGCTGGACCCACCCTTTGCCCTAGCACTGCTGGAGAAGGTGGCGCAGATCCAGTTCCGCCGGCTGGAGCGCTTCCTCCAGGAAGTCGGCCCCTATGTGGACGTGGTCATGGTCTCCGACGACATGGGCATCCAGACGGGGCCGCTCTTGAGCCCGGAGCTGTACCGCAAAATGGTAAAGCCCTTTCACCGCCGCTATATGGAGCTGATCCGGCGCTGGACGGACGCCAAGATCGTCGTGCATGCCTGCGGGAGCATTGTGGACCTGGTGGAGGATTACATCGAGATCGGGGTGGATGCGCTGAACCCGATGCAGGTGTCCGCCGCCGGCATGTCGCCGGAGAACCTGAAAGCCCGCTTTGCCGGCCGTATGGCCTTCTGGGGCGGCATTGACACCCAACGGCTCCTGCCGCGCGGCACGCCGGAAGAGGTGCGGGCCGCCGTCCGCCATACCATTGATGTGATGAACCATTCGGGCGGGTACGTGCTGGCGGCGGTGCACAACATCCAGGACGATGTCCCGCCGGAAAACATCTGGGCCATGCTCGATGAGGCGGCGCATTACCGACCATGAGCTGGGCACTGTGATTTCGCACGGTTTGGCGGCGCGGTGAAACCGGGTTATAATTATCCCGAGTTTCACGTGCTGGATCAAGGAGGTACGATGTCGCCGGCAACCGTGCACATCCGGCTCTATTCCATTCTGCGCAAGTTCGCTCAGGAACACGGCTACGACGGCCACCTCACCCTGCAGGTCGAGGAAGGTACGACGATAGATCAGATTCGCGAGCGCATTGGCATCCCCCCGCGCTGGGCAAATCGCTATCTGAAAGAGGCCAGACCCTTGCCCCCTGATTATGTGGTTCAAGATGGCGATGTGATTGACATCCTGCCGCCGACCATCGGCGGGGGATGAAAACAGCCGGCCGGCGGGTGTGCCCCCCATTTTATAGTTTATCAAGGAGAGAGGCGCATGAAAGGTCGAAAACTGCTGATGATTCCCGGCCCGATCGAGTTCGACCCGGCGGTACTGCGGGAGATGGGGAAACCCACCACCAGCCACCTAGACCCCTGGTTTATGGAGCAGTTCGGCCAGGCGCTGGAACGCATGCGCGAGGTGTTCATGTCCCCCAGCGGCCAGCCCTTTATCGTCGCTGGCACCGGTACCCTGGCCATGGACATGGCCGGCGCCAACCTGATCGAGCCAGGCGATCGGGCGCTGGTGGTGAACACGGGCTACTTCGGCGACCGCTTCGGCGCCCTGATGGAGCGCTACGGCGCGCAGGTGGACCATGTGCGGGCCGAGGTCGGCGACATGCCGGCCCTGGAGCAGGTGGAAGAGGCCCTGCGATCCCATTCCTATAAGCTCGTCACGGTCACCCAGGTGGACACTTCCACCGGCGTGCTGGCGGACGTGAAGGGCGTGGCGGCGCTGGCGCGCCAGTACGGCGCGCTGGCCGTGGTGGACGGCGTCTGCTCGGTCGCCGGCGAGGAACTGCGTATGGACGAATGGGGGGTGGACCTGGCGCTGACCGCCTCTCAGAAGGCCGTTGGTGCCCCGCCGGGGTTGGCGCTGGTGGTGGCCGGCCCGCGCGCCCTGGAAGCCTGGCGCAAGCGCAAGATGCCCGTCTGCAACTACTACGCCGATTTCGGCAATTGGCTGCCCATCATGGAGGCCTACGAGGCGCGCAAGCCGGCCTACTTCGGCACGCCGGCGGTCAACCTCATCGCCGCCCTCAACGTCAGCCTGGGACAGATCCTGGCCGAGGGCATGGAGGCGCGCATTGCCCGGCACCGCAAGCTCAGCGACGCCTGCAAGGCCGGCGTCACGGCGCTCGGCCTGCGCCAACTGCCGCGCGAGCACTGCCGGGCCCATACGATGACCGCGCCGTATTATCCCGAAGGGGTGGATGCCGCGCTGGTGGGGAAGATCGGAGCCGCCGGCGTCATCGTGGCCGGCGGACTGCATCCCGCCTGCCGGGCGCAGTATTTCCGCATCGGACATATGGGCGCCCACACGCCGGCCGATATCTTGGCGGTGATGGGCGCGCTGGAGAGCGCCCTGGCCGCCAGCGGCTACGCCTTCGAGCACGGCGCCGGCGTAGCCGCCGCTCAGAAGGTGTTCCTGAGCTGAGACATAACCCCAGCCCCAGCCCCAACCGCAGGCTGGGGCTGGGCATCCCAAGGCCTGTCAACGGAGGTGCGGGGTGGACTTCAAAGAACTGCTCGCCCCCTACATGGACGAAATGCTCCGCTGTACGCGATGCGGCTTCTGTCAGGCGGCATGCCCCACGTATGATGCCCTGCGCATGGAATCGGCGGTGGCGCGCGGCAAAATTCAGCTACTGCTCTCGGTGCTGAACGGCCGGCTGGAACTCAGCCCCAAGCTGAGCTATTACGTGTACCGCTGTCTGGACTGCCGGCTGTGCCAGCAAACCTGCCTGAGCGGTGTCCGCACTGACGAGATCTTCGAGGGGGCGCGCCGCTGGCTGGCCCATGTGGATGCCCTGCCGGCCCCGCTCCGGGCGCTGGAGGAGCGCGTGTTCACCAGCCACAACATCGCCGGCGAGGACAATACCCACCGCACCTTGTGGCAGGAGAACATCAACCTGGAGGTGCCCGCCGGCCAGCCGGCGGAAGTGGTCTTCTTCGTCGGGTGCGTCGCCAGCCTGTATCCCATGGTCTACAGCATTCCCCAGGCCTTCGTCCAGGTGCTCCAGCGCGCCGGCGTCACCTTCACCACCCTGGGCGGCGAGGAGTGGTGCTGTGGCTATCCCCTCATCTCCGCTGGGCGCGATGTGGAGCCGCTCATCGAGCATAATATCCGCGCCGTGGAAGCATTGGGGGCACGCTGGCTGATCACTTCCTGTCCCTCCTGCTACCATACCTGGAAGCTGAAGTATCCGCCGGCCTCCTTCCAGGTGGTGCATGCTACCGAACTGCTGGCGGCGCTGATAGATGAAGGGCGCATTGTGCCGGCCCACCCGCCGGCACTGCGCCGGGCCGGGGACACTGCCGGCCCCCTGCGCGTGACCTATCATGACCCCTGCGACCTGGGCCGCAAGAGCGGCGTCTACGATGCCCCGCGCCATGTCATCACTTCCCTGCCGGGGGTGGAGCTGGTGGAAATGTCCACCCATCACGCCCTGGCCACCTGCTGTGGGGGCGGCGGGAACCTGGAATCCATTGACCCGGAGCTTTCGGCGCAGATCGCCGGCCGCCGGCTGGCTCAGGCCCAGCAGGTCAAGGCAGAGGTGATCGTGACGGCCTGCCAACAGTGCCAGCGCACCCTGGGCATGGCCGCACGGCGTCAGCGCCTGCGCATGCCCGTTATGGATGTGGCGGAGCTACTGCTGTCCACCCTGGAGGAGCCGGCCTGATGCCGGCAGGGAGCAGTGCAATGATAGACGAGAGCACCCTTCACGCCTTGCGGGAAATTGTTGGCCCGGAGCATGTGCTGACGGACCCGGAGGATCTCCTGCTCTATGCCTATGACGCGTCCATCCATTCCGGCCGGCCGGATGTGGTGGTTTTCCCGGAGAGCACGGAGCAGGTCTCCCGCATTATGGCGCTGGCACATGCCCACCGCATACCCATTATCCCGCGCGGGGGCGGCACCAACCTGAGCGGAGGCTCTGTGGCCTCCCAAGGTGGCATTGTGCTGACCCTTTCGCGCATGACAAAGGTGCGCGAGATTGATATCCCCAATCAGCGCGCCGTGGTGGAGGCCGGCCTGTACAACCTGACCCTGCAGGAGATCCTTGCGCCGTACGGCTACCTGTACGCGCCGGACCCAGCCAGCCAGAAAGTCTCCACCCTGGGCGGCAACGTGGCGGAGAACGCCGGCGGCCCCCACTGCCTGAAGTACGGCGTCACCACCAACCATGTGCTGGGACTGGAAGTGGTGCTGTACGACGGCCGGGTGATCCAGCTCGGCGGCAAAGCGTTTGACACCCCCGGCTATGACCTGGTGGGCCTGCTGGTCGGTTCCGAGGGCACCCTGGGGGTCGTCACCGCAGTGACGGTGCGCCTCCTGCATGTGCCCGAGGCCATCAAGACCATGCTCGCTATCTTCGACGACCTGGACGGCGCCAGCCAGGCGGTATCCGACATCATCGCCGCCGGCATCGTGCCGGCCACGCTGGAGATGATGGACCAGTTGATGATGCGCGCCGTCGAGGAGGCCACCCATGCCGGCTATCCTACCGACGCCGAGGCGGTGCTCATCATCGAGCTGGACGGTCTGAAAGACGGCATGGAGGAGATCGCCGAGCAGATTGTGGACATTTGCCGGCGCAACCGCGCCCGGGCGGTGCAGGTGGCGCGGAGCGCGGAGGAGCGGGACAAGCTGTGGGCCGGCCGGCGCGGTGCCTTCGGCGCCACGGGCCGTATCAAGCCGGCCTACCTGGTCAACGACGGCACGGTGCCCCGCACCGCCCTTCCACAGGTCCTGCGCCAGGTGCGGGAGATCGGCCAGCGCTACGGCCTGCCCATCGGCAACGTCTTCCATGCCGGCGATGGCAACCTGCACCCGCTCATCCTCTTTGATCCGCGCGAGGAGGGTATTTTGGAGCTGGTGGAGCGCGCCGGCGCGGAAATTATGCGCATTTGTGTGGAGGCCGGCGGCACCATCACCGGCGAGCACGGCATCGGGCTGGAGAAAATCCACGGCATGCCGCTGATCGCCTCGCCGGCCGCCATCCAGGCCATGCGGTGGGTGAAAGAAGCGTTTGACCCGATTGACCTGCTCAACCCCGGCAAAGTCCTGCCGCAAACCAGCAAGGGAGTTCCATCATGAATCCCGAAGAGATGCTGACCAAGCTGGAGAGTCTGCTTGCACCGCATCAGGTGATTATATCGGACCTGTGTTCCGCGTATGAGGTGGATGGCCGCCGGCCGTCCATCGTGGCGCGCCCCCAGGATGCCGGCGAGGTGGGGAAACTGCTGGCGCTGTGCTCGCGCGAGGGCTGGGGGGTCATCCCCTGGGGAAGCGGCACGCAGATGGGCATCGGCAACATCCCCCGCCGCTACGACGTGGCGCTGGACCTGGGTGCGCTGGACGAGGTTGTGGATTATGACGCGCCGAATTTGACGCTGACCGCCGGCGCCGGCTGCACCCTGCGCACCCTGCAGGAGCTTGTGGAAGGCAAACGCCAGCTTCTGCCCCTGGACCCGCCGGCGGCCGAACGGGCAACGCTGGGGGGCGTGGTGGCCGCCAATGCCTTCGGCCCATCCCGCCTGCGCTACGGCGCAGCGCGCGATATTGTGCTGGGAATGCAGGTGGCGCTGACGAACGGTGAGGTGATCGACGTGGGCGGGAAAACGGTCAAGAACGTCGCCGGCTATGACCTGACCCGCGCCTTTATCGGTTCCTACGGCACCCTGGGCGTCATCACGCGCGTGACCTGCCGGCTCTTCCCCATGCCGCCCGAGCGCCGCTGGATGCTGATCGGCTTTGACCGCGCCGGCGATGCCTTTGCCTTCGTCCAGCAGGTGCTCGATTCCGTCCTCCTGCCCACCTCCCTCGACCTGGTGCAGGGGCGCGTGGTGCCGAACCGCTCGGATGTATCCCTGTGGGGCGTCATTGGGCTGGAAGGAACGCCGGAGGTCATCCAGCGGCAGTACCGGGACCTGAGCACCATAGCCGCCAGTGCGCACGCCCGCCATGTGGAACAGTTGGCCGACGAGGAATCAGAGGGCCAGCAAATCCGCCAACTGGTGCAGGATATGCCGGCCGTTTCGCCGGAACCCTTGGTGGCGCGCCTGTATGTGCCCATCTCGGCGGTGGGCAGTCTCTGGTCCGCCGTCCAGCACCTGGAGGCGGAGGGCCAGGCCAGCCTGAACCTGCTGGCGCGCCCCGGCCTGGGCGTGCTGTACCTGATGGCACAAGCGCGGGATGCGCATCTCTCGCTGATCGCCTCGACCCTGCAGTCGCTGGCCGGCGAGATGGGCGGCCACGCCATCATCGAACGCATCCCGGTGGAGCACAAGGCACATCTAGACGTCTGGGGCACGCCCCGCCCCGATTGGCCGCTGATGCAGGCGCTCAAGGCGCGCTTCGACCCTGCCGGCATCCTTTCGCCCGGGCGCTTTATCGGCCGGCTGTGAGCACGGCCCCTATACATACACCTGGTGAGGCCCCATGTCCGATGATATCGTGATTTCACTGCCGTATGGGGATACTAACCTTTCTTTCCACCTGCCCCGCCGCAACCTGCTCGGCGTCATGACGCCGGCGGACGTGCCGGCCGCGGCGGATCCCGCCGCCCTCATGCGGCAGGCCCTGCGGGAGCCGGTGGGCCGGCCGCCCCTGCGGGACCTCGTGCGGCCCGGCCAGCGCATCGTCATCATCGTGGATGACATGACCCGTCCCACCCCCCAGCACGTCCTGCTCCCTCCTTTGCTGGAGGAGCTGGAGGCCGCCGGCAGAAACCTCCACATCGAGATTCTCATCGCGACCGGTACCCATCGGGCCATGACGCCGGCGGAAATCGAGCACAAGGTGGGCCGGCAGGTCATGTCCGCCTATCCCGTCATCAATCACGACGCCATGGACTGGGCCAACCTGGTGCATCTGGGCACCACGCCCAACGGCACTCCCATTGTGGTGAACCGCCGCGTGGTGGAGGCTGATTTGGTGGTGGCGGTGGGCAACACGGTGCCGCACTGCCTGGCCGGCTGGTCCGGCGGCGCGAAAATCATCCAGCCGGGCGTCTGCGGCGAGGAAACCACGCATCACACCCATGCGCTGAACATGTACAGCCCGGTGCCGCACCTGGGCCGGCTGGATAATCCCGTCCGCCAGGAGATCGAGGCGATTGTCCAGAGGGTGCGGCTGGACTGTATGATCAACACCGTGCTGAACGCCAGGGCGGAAGTGGTGCACGTCGTGGCCGGCGACCCCTATCACTCGCACCGGCGCGCCGTCGAGCTGGCGACCCCGATCTGGGTGCGGCCGGTGCCGGTCATGCCGGATATCGTGGTCATCTCCTCGCATCCTGCTGATCTGGACTATTGGCAGGGCGTCAAGGCGCTCTATGCCGCCGAGCTGGTGGTCAAACGCGGCGGCGATATCATCCTTGTCTCCCCGTGCTGGGAGGGAATTTCCACCAACCCTCGCCATCTGGAGGCCATGCGGCTGGCGCAAGGACTGCCTTCCAAGGCCATCCGCCACGAGGCGGCACGCCGAGGCTTTACGGATTGGACGGGGCTGAACACCGCCGTCGTGGCGGCGCGGGTCAATGAGCTGGCCTATGTGCAGATGGTGACCAGCGGGTTGAGCGATGACGACCTGGCGGTAGTGGGGCATGCGCCGGCGGAGAGCATCGAGGCCGGCCTGGCGCGTGCCTTCGCCCGCCAGGGGGAGCATGCGAAAGTACTGGTCATCACCCACGGCGGCGACCTCTGTCCAGTCTTGCGGTCGGAGTGAGTCCAGTCCATGTCAGGGGCACCTGCGCCGGCGCGCCGGCAGGATGGGAAATGGCCGGCATTGCGCATACCGCTGGGCATGATGGTGCTCTTCTGGGGCCTGGGCATCGCCCTATGGCGCGCCACTGGCCGGCCCTTTTACCTCTTCAACTTCGGTTACATCGGCTCAGCCGTCGGGCTGGGCATGACGGCCTTCATCCTCGCACCGCGCCGGCGGAAGCCCTGGGGCCGCCGGCTGGCGCAGTTCCTGGTGGGCTCCTATATGCTGGTCTTCCTGGGCCTTCTCCAGCGCGAGAACATGCAGTTGGAGGGCTTTTTCTTTTACCTGCTGGCCGGCATTTTCGCCGGCTCGGTCATCCATTACCTGGTGGCCAAGATCGTCGGGCCGTTGATCTTTCAGCGGGGATGGTGCGGATGGTCCTGCTGGACGGCCATGATC
>JACIWP010000073.1 GCA_014360855.1 Anaerolineae bacterium | reverse complement strand
GCGCCAGGCCTATCAGACGGTGCCCCTGCCGGTGGAGGTCATCACCCCCACCATTGACACCAATAACCTTGCGGCGCTGGGCCTGAACGACATCCTGGTCGAGGCGACGACCAGCTTCAAGGGGTCCAGCAAGGAGCGCATGACCAACATCGCGCTGGCCGCCGAGCGCTTCGACGGCATCCTCCTGGCACCGGGGGAAATCTTCTCGTTCAACAAATACCTGGGTGAAGTGACGGCGGAACAGGGCTTTGCCGAATCGCTCATCATCTGGGGGGACCAGACGGCGGTGGGCATCGGCGGCGGGATATGCCAGGTTTCCACCACGGCCTTCCGTGCCGCCTTCTGGGCCGGCCTGGAGATCCTGGAGCGCTGGGCGCACGGCTACCGCGTGAGCTGGTACGAGCCGCCGGTGGGCATGGATGCCACCGTCTACAGCCCGATGGTGGACTTCAAGTTCCGCAATGACACGCCGGCCTATCTGCTCATCAAGACCAAGACCGACCTGACCAACGGCACCATCACCTTCTATTTCATCGGCACCGACACCGGCAGGACCGTGGAAATGGAAGGCCCCATCACCGAGAATGTCATCCACCCCGCACCGCCGGAGTACCGCGAGGACCCCTCGTTGCCGGCCGGCACCGTCAAACAGGTGGAATGGGAGCGCGATGGGGTGGATGTCACGGTCAAGCGCATCGTCCGCCAGGGCGACACCATCATCCACCAGGACGTCTTCTTCAGCCGCTACCGTCCATGGAGGGCCGTGTTCCTGGTGGGCACCGGCCCTGCCCCAAGCCAGTGATCCCCAGGCCTCTTTCCTGAGCACGGGGAGCGGGGGATGTGGTGTCAGCCACCTGCCCGGCAAATAGAGCGAAGCGCACTCAACACTGTAGCAAAAGGGAGCTGGAATGGGGTCAGTATGGAGCCTGGAAGAGGCAGAACAGCGGTGCGCGGCCTGGCGCGCCGCCGGCAAGCGCATCGTCTTCACCAACGGCCACTTTGACCTCCTCCACCTGGGCCATGTGGATTACCTGCAAAGGGCCCGGGCGCTGGGCGATACCCTGGTCGTAGGGTTGAACAGCGACGCTTCCACCCGCTTGCTGAAGGGGCCGGCGCGCCCCATCGTGCCGGAACAGGAGCGCGCCGCCGTCCTGGCCGCGCTGGCGTGTGTGGACGGCGTGGTCATCTTCGATGCGCCGACGGCGGAGGAGATCGTGCGCCGGCTCCGTCCGGACATCTACGTCAAGGGCGGCGATTGGTCCCCTGACCAGGGGCGCTGGCCGCCGGAGGCCCGCGTTGTCCTGGAATACGGCGGCCAGGTGCAGTTCCTGCCCTATCTCCCCGACCATTCCACATCCCGGCTCATTCAGACGATCCTGGAGCGCTATGGCAGAGGAACAGAGTAGCGGCATCGCCCGCTCCGCCGGCATCATCGCCCTGGGCAACGTCGCCAGCCGCTTGCTGGGAGTAGTGCGGGTCACCATCATCGCCCACTATTTCGGCGCGTCCGGGCTGGTGAGCGCCTTCGAAGCCGCCGCCCGCGTGCCGATGATGATTTACGACCTGCTGGTGAGCGGCATGCTCAGCGCCGCCCTGGTGCCGGTGCTCAGCACCTATGCGGACCGCCGCGATGAGTTATGGCGGCTGGCCAGCATCATGTTCACCCTGATCGCCCTCCTGATGGGCGTGCTGGTCATGATGTTGGAGGCGCTGGCGCCGGCCGTGGCCTGGGTCATGGTCGGCGGCTTCAGCCCGGCCCTGCTGGCGGTCACGGTGCGCCTCATCCGCATTATCCTGCCGGCCACCCTCCTCTTCGGCCTCTCGGGCGTCGCCACCGGCGTGCTGTACAGCCTCAAGCGCTTCACCTATCCGGCCTTTGGAGCGGCGGTATATAACCTGGGCATTATCATGGCAGCCCCGCTGCTGGCCGGCCGATGGGACATCTACAGCCTGGGCGTCGGCGTCCTGGCCGGCTCCCTCTTTCAACTGCTCATCCAGCTCCCCGACCTGGAGCTGAAGGCCCTGCGTCCCCTGCTCGATCTCCGCCACCCAGG
The DNA here is from genome assembly GCA_014360855.1 of Anaerolineae bacterium. Classification (NCBI taxonomy): domain Bacteria; kingdom Bacillati; phylum Chloroflexota; class Anaerolineae; species Anaerolineae bacterium. The sequence goes on along the minus strand of JACIWP010000073.1, from coordinate 10,057 downwards.
GCTCCGCCGCATCGTCAAGCTGTACCTGCCCATCGCCGCCGGCCTGCTCATCAGCCAAGCGCAGATCATCATTGACCGCCGGCTGGCCTCCGGCACCGGGGAGCAGAGCATCGCCTGGATGGCCAACGCCACCCAGCTCATCCAGTTCCCGCACGGCTTGATTTCCGTGGCCATCTCCCTGGCGGTGCTCCCCTCGCTGTCGCGCTTCAGCGCGGCGCAGGATTGGGCCGCCTATCGGCGCACCCTGAGCGCCGGCCTGCGCATGGTGATCACCCTTATCGTGCCGGCCATCGTCGGACTGTACATCCTGGGCAAGCCGCTGGTGCGGTTAATCTTCGAGCACGGCCGCTTCACCGCCTACGACACCCACTGGGTCACGGTAGCGCTGTTCGGCTATCTCATCGGGCTGTTCTTCGCCTCCATAGACTGGCCGCTCAACTATGCCTTCTATGCCCAGCAGGACACCCTGACGCCGGCGGTGGTGGGGCTGTGGAGCGTGTTCGTTTACCTGGCGGTGGCGCTGGGGCTGGTCGGGCGCATGGGCATGCTGGGGCTGGTGCTGGCCGATTCCGCCAAGCATGCCAGCCACGCCGTCATCATGTGGCTGTTACTGCGCCGGCGCGTCGGCGGCCTGGAGGAGCACGTTGCCAGCGCGCTTGCCCGGGCGGCCGGCGCCTCCCTTATCATGGGCGCCGCGGTCTGGTTCTCCTGGCGCTGGCTGGCGGGGATACTGCCGGCCGGCGCACTGGCCGGCCGGGTACTGCACGTTGCCGTGCCGGCGGCGCTGGGCGCCGGCGTTTACCTCGCCGCGGCGCTTCTGCTGGGCATGCAGGACCTGGCCGCGCTCTGGCAGGCGGTGCGCCGGCGGCTGGCCGCCCGCGGGGAGGCCAGGTAATCCATTTGACTTTTGTCCGCAATGTCAGTATGCTATGGCGGAACGGCTGGGACGCCGCCGGCCCGGTCCCTGCACAGGAGGAAATGCCATGTCCGAACTGCTGGAACGGCGTTATTGGCCTATTATCGCCATCCTGATTTTCCTCAATGTGCTGATTTTCGGCTGTCTCATCCTGCTCATTGAGGGCAAGATCGTCCTGTAACGGACCGCACCGACCACTACCGCCGGCGCCCACACTGCCGGCGCGCATCTGATTCGCAAGGGAAGGGAACTGCAGTGAGACATCATCAACCGTCCTCGGGGTTCCGATCATCACCTGAGCGCAGTGCGGTTATCGTGATCCTGCTGTTGAGCGCCCTGCTGACCGCTCTGCTGGCCGGCAGTTCGCCGGCGCTGGCGCGGCGACTGCTCCAGTCGCCGGTGCAGACGCCGACGCCGGCCGCGACCCTCACACCGGCGCCGCCGGCGCAACCCACCCCTGTCCCACCCACCCCTCCCCAGCCGACGCCGGCTCAGCCGGAAGCCGCGCCGACCACTGCGCCCGCCCTGCCGTCGGCGGAGACGCCGGCCCCTGTCCCATCCGGCGAAGTGCCCCAGAGCGCCGAGCCGGCCGGCGGGTTCGACTGGGCGCGCTTCATGGACATCCTCATCCTCATCTTCTCGTACCTCTGGCTGATCTGCGGCATCCTGGTGGTGCTGGCCATTATCGCCGCGGTGATCGTGCTGACCATCCGGAGCCGCCGGCGCGCCGCATCCCCATCGGAGCCGCCGGCGCCGGAAGAGCCAGCGCAAGAGGAATGAGGATGTGACAGCAGAACGCCGGCCGGGTGGTAGATTCCCCTCGTATGCGCTGGCGCTGTTGCTGATTGCACTGGGATTCGCCCTGCGGCTGTGGCACCTGGATTTTCAAAGCATCTGGCGGGACGAGGCCGACTCCCTGGAGTTTGCCTCGTCCCTGGCATCTTTGCGGATGCTCTTTACCCAGCCAGGCCACAACGCCCCGCTCTATTACACCATGCTGGCCGGCTGGCAGGCGATCGCCGGCGGCGGCCTTGTCTCCGGACGCTTCTTCTCCGCCCTGTGGGGGACATGCGGGCTGGCCCTGCTGTGGGCCCTCTGCCGGCGCTTCGTCCACCCGGCGGCCGCCGTATGGGCACTGCTGTTCGCCGCCTGCTCGTCCTTCTGGGTATGGTATTCGCAGGAAGCGCGCGTCTACGCGCCGCTATTGGCCCTCGCCCTGCTGGTCTCCTGGCTCTACCTGGACGCGCTGGAGCGCGGCGGGGTATGGCGCTGGGCCGGCTACGTCTTCGGCATGGCAGTACTGGTCTATCTCCACTTTATGGCGCTCTGGCTGGTGCCGGCCCATCTCCTCATGGGCATTCTCCTGCGGCCCAAGGGGCGCGGCGGCTGGCCGGCCTGGGCTGTGGCCATGGCGGCGCTCTGTCTGCCGGCCGTGCCCTTGGCCGGCTGGGGCATACCGCTCTTGCTCTCATCCTTTCAGACGGGACACGCGCCGGCATCCTGGGGCGATATGACCGCAGGCCTGGCGCTGGGTTTCACCCTGGGGCCCTCCGGCCGCCTGCCGGCTTGGCTCGCTACGCCGGCGCTCTTCCTGGCACTACTGGGCACCGCCGGCATCTGGCTGGCCCCGCGATGGACATGGCGGCGCGTCCCGCTGGCCCTGCTCGCATGGCTGGGTGTGCCGGCCGTCGGGCTGATGGTCCTTTCCACGGTGAAGCCGCTCTTCGCCGAGCGCTATCTGATCTTCACCCTGCCGGCGCTCCTGCTCCTGATGGCGCTGGGCACAGCCTGGCTGTGGCGAGTATGGCGCCCGCTGGCACTGGGGGCTGTGGCGGCCGTGCTGGCGGCGAGCCTGTTGGGTATCGCCGTCCAGGGCACACAGACCATTAAACCCGATTTTCGCAGCGCGGCGCGGTATTTCACGGCGCATCGTCAGGCCGGCGATCTGGTACTGTTCCTCATCCCGCAGGCGCAGGGAACCTTCACCTATTACGCGCCGGCGGAGGAGGCCATCTATGCGCCGGCGCCCTTCGCCAACGGCCTGCCGCCGGCGGAACTGGATGCCGCCATGCGCCGGCTGGTCGGGGGACGCCGCCGCGTCTGGCTGGTGGAATCGGAGCCGGCCTGGTGGGACCGCGCCGGCGCTGTGCGGGATTGGCTGTCCGCTCATGCAGAGAGCTCCCGCGAAATTGCCTTTCACCTCGTCACGCTGATAGAATATACCGGTGTGCAGAGTTCCCCTTGAGACTTGAGAGAGGAGGCAAAGGATGCCGCAGTCACGGGGGAAATGGCCCTGGGGCCGGAAGAAGGTGGGGTTAGCCCTTAGCGGCGGCGCGGCGCGCGGCACGGCACATATCGGAGTGCTGGAAGTGCTGGAGCGCGAGGGCATTCGCCCGGATGTGGTCGCCGGCGTCAGCGCCGGCTCGGTCGTGGGCGCCCTGTACTGCGCCGGCTACAGTGTCGAACAGCTCAAAGCCCTGGCGCGGGATCTCTCCTGGTCCAAGCTGGTGCGTCTGGGGCGCCCTCATCTGGGCCTGTTCGACACCTCCCGCATGGAGGCCTACCTGGAGGAGCTGTTGGCCGGCCGCACCTTTGATCAGCTCTCCATCCCCTTCCTGACGGTGGCGGTGGACCTGCTGACCGCTCAGGAAGTAGTGCTGAAAGAGGGGCGCGTGGCGCGTGCCGTACGGGCGAGCTGTGCGGTGCCGGGCCTTTTCACGCCGGTCGAGTGGAACGATCATCTGCTGGTGGACGGCGGACTGCTGAACAACGTGCCGGTGCAGGTCCTGCGCGATTGGGGAGCCGACTACGTCATCGCCGTCAACCTGCTCCCTCCGTACGCCCGCAACGCCCGGCCGCGCAATCTCTGGGAGCTGTGGATGCTGACGCTCTATACCCTGGAGCGGAGCGCCCATGCGGAGGCCCAACAGGCGGACTGCACCATATACCCCGACGTCATCGAGTTCAGCCTGGCGGACCTGGAACATGCGGAGGAGATGATGGAGCGCGGCCGGCGCGCCGCGGAGGCCAAGCTGGAGCAGTTGCGCGCCGGCCTGCAGACCTCCCCACTGGACGAGCTTCGCCGCAAGCTGGGCGGCATGCGCCGGCGCTAATCCCACAGCGGCACGAGAGCGAAGCGCTCCACATCCACCAATCCCATATCCGTGATTTTCAGCGAGGGAATGACCGGCAGGGCCAGGAAAGAGAGAGTCATGGCCGGGTCCGACAGGGTGCATCCCAACGCCTGGGCGGCCCGACGAACCGCCTCGCCGGCCTCCTGCACCCTTTCCAGCGGCTGGTCCGAGATGAGGCCGGCGATGGGCAGAGGGAGCCGCGCCAAGATCTCCCCCCCATCCGCCACGGCCTGGCCCCCACCCATCTCAGCGACAGCGCGGACCGCCCGGTGCATGGATCGGTCATCAACACCCACCACCACGATATTGTGACTGTCATGGGCCACCGACGATGCAATGGCGCCGCGCTGGAGCCCCATGCCCTGTACCAGCCCCACACCGACGTTGCCCGAGGCGTGGTGGCGCTCCACCACCGCGATCTTCAGCAGATCGCGGGAGACGTCGGCCACAATCTGGCCGGCCTCGACCTTTGGCTCCATGCGCAGGGAATGGGTGATGATCTGGTCCGGGATGACGCCGATGACGCGCACGGCCGTTCCCGCCGGCGGCGCTGGCAGGGCAAATGAGACCCTCTCCCAGGCGATGCGCATGGTAGGCGGGAGGGATGGGGCCGGCGGCAGGGCCAGCTCCTCCACCAATTTGCCGTCTCGCGCCACTAACCGGCCGTCCTGGAACACCATCGCCGGCTGTACCTTTTCCAGGTCCTCCAGCACCACCAGGTCCGCGCGATACCCCGGTGCCACCGCGCCCAGCTCCCACAGCCGGTAATGGCGCGCCGTATGGATGGTCGCCATCTGTATGGCGGCAATGGGGGGCAGGCCGGCGGCGATGGCCTTGCGCACGATATCGTCCAGATGGCCCTCGCGCAGTAATTCCGCCGGGTGGCGGTCATCGGTGCAGAACGAGAACATGCCGGCGTGCTGCGGCGTCACCGCCGGCAATAGGTCCAACAGGTTGCGGGCGGCGGTGCCCTCGCGGATATGGACGTGCATGCCGGCGCGCGCCTTTTCCAGCGCCTCCTGCGTCGTGGTGCATTCGTGGTCCGAGCGGATGCCGGCGCCGATATAGGCATGCAGGTCCTTCCCGCTGAGGCCGGGGGCGTGCCCGTCAATGGGCAGATCGCCGGCGGCCTCCAGCATCTCCAGCACCGCCGGCAGGCGGAACAGCACACCGGGATAATTCATCATTTCCGCCAGGCCCAACACGCGCCGCTCCCCGAGCAGGGCGCGAACATCCGCCGGCGTAACACTGGCGCCGGCGGTTTCCATATGCGTGGCCGGCACACAGGAGGAGACCATCACAAAGACCCGCAGGGGAATGCCTTCGCTGGCGCGCAGGATGTAGCGGATGCCCTCCACCCCCAGCACATTGGCGATCTCATGGGGATCAGCGATGACCGTCGTGGTGCCGCGAGGCACGACGGCGCGGGCGAACTGTGCCGGCGTCACCATGGAGCTTTCCAGATGCACATGGGCGTCAATAAATCCCGGGCAGACGAACGCGCCGGCCAGGTCTATCACTTCCCGCGCCTGGTAGTCCCCCCAACCGATGACATAACCGCCGGCGATGGCGATATCGGCGGGATGAACTTCCCCGGTGAGCACGTTGACCAGCTGGGTATTGCGCAGGAGCAGGTCGGCCGGCCGCTCCCCCCTGGCAACCGCAATGTACTCCTCGCGCTTCATGGCATCCTCCACTGGACTGATGTGTTCGGACGCATCAAAAGTAGCATGAAACTTGCTGTCGGTCAACCGATGCAACTATTGACAATTCTTTAGAAAAGTGCTATACTATTAGCGAGTATAGAGGGCTGTATGCCGGCGGCGTGCCGCCGGCCCACATGTCTCCGCAAAAAGAGGAGAGCCGTACCATGTACAGCGCAATCGAGGTCATTCAACAGCGGCGCACCCTGCGCCGATTCACAACCACAGACATATCCGATGACGCCATCCAGCGACTGCTGACTGCGGCGATGGCCGCCCCTTCCCTGATGGGACGCAAACCCTGGCACTTTGTGGTCATCCGAGACGCGGAGGTTAAAAGGAGGATCGCCGAGGCATTCCGCGTCCATCCGCAGTTGGCCGAAGCGCCGGCCTGGATCGCCTTCCTGGCCGATGTGGGTGCATCGCCGGCCTGGCGCATGGACCTCAGCGCCGCGGTGATGAACACCCTTCTGCAGGCCACGGCCATGGGCCTGGGCGCCACCTGGATCGGCACGGTGGATTCGAAATGGACACCGGGACAGGTGGAAGCCTGCCGGACGCTCTACATCCCGGAGGGATGGGAGCTGTTCGCCTTTGTGGCGGTGGGCAAGCCGGCCGAACAGCGACCGCCCCACGTGCTGGACCCGTACGTTTTTTCCACCCGTGTGCATGAGGGGAAATGGGGCAACCGCCGGCAGGTTCCCTTCCCGCAGTACCGCTCTGAAGGAGGCAAGCAATGAGAACGCGAAAGGGCACGCAAATGTTGCGCACCATATTGGCCCGCCGCACCCATACGGCATTCCAGGACACACCTGTCCCGGAGAGCGCGCTGAATCATATCCTGACCGCCGGCATGCTGGCGCCCACGCGGTTTCATCAACGGCCCTGGCACTTCATCATCCTGCGGGATGCGGAGGTCAAACAAGAGATTGCCAGCGCCCTGCGGCTGAAGCCCTCGCTGGCCGGCGCGCCGGTCTGGATCGCGGTGGTGGCGGAAGAGGATGGGCCGGCGGCCTGGGACCTGGATGCCGCGGCCGCCGCCCAGTCCATGCTGATTGTGGCCACCGCCCTGGGCCTTGGCTCGGCCTGGTTGATGCCGTGGCTCGGCAATCCGGATGCGTTAGAGAGAGTGGAGCAACTGCTGGGCCTGCCGGCGAACATCCATTTGGCCATGATCCTGGCCGTGGGGTTGCCGGCGGAGGAACTGCCGGCGCACCGGGAGGAAGAGGTGTATGAATCCAGCCGGGTGCACCTGGAGCAGGTGCGCCACGTCCCGAGCAGCGCGCCGGCGTGTTGATATTGCCATACGCCTCAGGTGACAGTCACCCCATCGGTGACTGTCACCTGCTTCCGGCGCAAGGCGCGATAGTGGTTTGACATGCGCTCCTAAAGGCAGTATACTCCGTGGTGGAACCACGCCATGCCGGAGGGGGATGAATGGGCAATCGTGCCCATGCCAATATACCTGAGAGCCGTCGACACCCGGGCGAGTATGCCCTGGTGTCGTTTCTTGTTCCTCAGCCACGATAGGAGGCGCGGAAATGGATTCGGCGATGGTGAGCAAGATCGAGAAGGCCAAGCGCTACGCGGAGGAGCCGGAGCGGGTGACCATCACGCAGATGACGGTGCGCTTCAAAGGGGATCATGACGTGCATACGGTGTCGTTTGACCAGGGCAAATGGAGCTGTACCTGTCATTTCTTCTCTCAGCGGGGGGTGTGCAGTCATTCCATGGCGCTGGAGCGCATGTTTGGCGAGCGGTTGATGGAAGCCGGCGCATAAGGGAGCGGCATCGTGAAACGCTGGCAGGTCTGGCTGGGCTTCATCATCAGCGCGTTCTTCCTTTACCTGGCCCTGCGGGGCCTCCACCTGCCCGAGCTGTGGCGGGCGCTCCAGGAGGCTCGCTACTGGTGGATCCTGCCGGGAGTGGTGGTCTACTTCTTCGCCGTTTGGGCGCGCACCTGGCGCTGGCACTACATGCTGAGACCCATCAAACGCGTCCCCCTCCAGCGCCTGTTCCCTGTGGTCGCCATCGGCTACATGGGCAATAACGTTTACCCGGCGCGCGCCGGCGAGGTCATCCGCTGTTACGTCCTGCGCCGCAAAGAAGCCGTCAGCATGAGCGCCAGCCTGGCCACCGTGCTGGTGGAGCGCATCTTCGACGGCGTCATCATGCTCCTCTTCGTCTTCTTCGCCCTGCCTTTCACCCCTATGGAAGCTTGGCTCCAGCGCATCGTCATCGTGGCCAGCCTGGCCTTCTTCGGCGCGCTGGGCTTCTTTTTCATCATCGCCATGCGGCATGACCTGGCCCAGCGCGTGTACGGCTGGGTCATTGACCGGTTGGTGCCGGCGCGCTTCCGGCCCTCCTTGCGCGGCATCATGGACCGCTTCATGGAAGGGCTGGCCTCCCTGCGCAGTGGGCGCGACGTCCTGATGATCTTCGTCACCTCCCTGGTGATCTGGCTGGCAGAGACCGTCAAATACTGGTTTGTCATGCACGCCTTCGACTTTTCCGTGCCGTTCTATGTGCTGATGCTCATGAACGGCGTGGTGAACCTGGCCACGACGATCCCCTCCTCCCCCGGGTATGTGGGCACCTTTGACCTGCCGGGCATCGAGGTCTTGGTGACCTACGGGGTCCTGCGTCCCATTGCCACCGCCTACACGCTGGTTCTGCACGGCGCGCTGTGGTTCCCCATCACGGCGCTGGGCGCCTATTACATGTGGCGCGAGCAGGTGAGCTGGCGTGATTTCGGCGCGGCGGCGCAGAGCGCGCCGGCGGCGCCGGCGGTGGACGCCCCGACCAAACTACACGGATAACATTCACGGAGGTTCGACATGCGGTATATCTCGGTCATTGGTGTGGGCTATGTGGGATTGGTGACCGGCACCTGTTTCGCCGACATGGGCAACGATGTGACCTGTATTGACATCAACGAGGAGAAGATCGCCAAACTGCAGGCCGGCCAGATTCCTATCTATGAGCCAGGGCTGGAGGAGATGGTACGGCGCAACATCGAGGCCGGCCGCCTGCACTTCACCACCTCCTACGCCGAGGGCCTCAAAAATGCCGAGTTCGTCTTCATCGCCGTCGGCACCCCCTCCGGCGTGGACGGAGAGGCCGACCTGAAGTACGTGCGGGCCGCCGCCGAATCCATCGCCGAGGTCATGGACCACCCGATGATCATCATCAACAAGTCCACCGTGCCGGTGGGCACCGGCGACTGGGTGGCGGACATTATCCGCAAAGCGCGCAAGAACGACGTGGAATTCTGGGTGGTGTCCAACCCGGAGTTCCTGCGCGAAGGGTCGGCGGTCAATGACTTCCTCCATCCCGACCGGGTGGTGCTGGGATCCCTGCACCCAGAGGCGGCCAACCAGGTGGCCCAGCTCTACCTGCCCCTGCGCGCGCCCATCATGATCACCGACCTGCGCACCGCCGAGATGATCAAATACGCCTCCAACGCTTACCTTGCCAACCGCATCTCGTTCATCAACGAGATCGCCAACATCTGCGAGGCGCTGGGAGCGGACGTGAAAGAGGTGGCCGCCGGCATGGGCTATGACAAGCGCATCGGCCGCGATTTCCTGGACGCCGGCGTCGGCTACGGCGGAAGCTGTTTCCCCAAGGATGTCAAGGCGCTGGCCCATATGGCCGCCATCCACGGCTGTCATCCCCAGCTCCTGCGCGCTGTGATGGAGATCAACCAGGATCAGCGCCGGCTGTTGGTGCGCAAAGTGCGCGATCTCCTCGGCGGCCTGCACGACAAAGTCATCGGCGTGCTGGGGCTTTCCTTCAAGCCCAATACCGACGATATCCGCGAGGCGCCGGCCATTGAGATCATCCGCCTCATGCAGAGCGAGGGCGCCATCGTGCGGGCCTATGACCCTGTGGCCATGGAGAACGCCCGCAAAGAGTTGGGCGACGGCGTGACCTTCTGCAAAAACCCTTACGAGCTGGCAGAGGGATGCGACGCGCTGGTACTGGTCACCGAATGGAACGAGTTTCGCCATCTGGACCTGGCGCGCATCGCCCGCTCCATGCGCCGGCCGGTCTTCGTGGACGGCCGCAACATGTACGAGCCGGCGGAGATGCAGAGGCTGGGCTTCATCTACCGCGGCGTCGGGCGGGGCTACGGCCCTAACGCCGTCAATAACCCGGGTTCCTGCGGATGAGGCCGGCCCATGCCCATCTACGTCGGGGTGGACATCGTGGAAATCGCTCGCGTCCAGCGCGCTCTGGCGCGCTTCGGTGAGCGATTTCTGGAGAGGGTGTACACGGAAGAGGAGCGCCGGCGCTATGCC
>JACIWP010000072.1 GCA_014360855.1 Anaerolineae bacterium | reverse complement strand
AAGGGGGCACAAAGCCCTTCAGAATGCGCGAGCCGCAGGTGGTCTCCACGCCTTTTGTGCAGATGACGTCCTTAATGGCCATGGGGATGCCGAGGAGGGGCGCATCTTCGCCGGCGGCCCGGCGGGCATCCGCCTCCTTGGCCTGTTCCAGCGCCAGCTCCGGGGTGACGGTCAGATAGGCGCGGACCTTGCTGTCCAGCGCCTCGATGCGTTCCAGCACAGCATACGGCAGCTCAACCGAGGAAATCTCGCCCTTGCGCAGAAGGGCGCGGGCTTCACGGATGGTCAGCTCATACAGCGCCAATATTGCTTCCTCCCGCGGTTCCGCAACGTGGTATGGTGCGTCTGCTCAGGGATGCCGGCTGTGCCATCCCATCATCCCAGGATGGCCTTGACGCGGAAGCAGTTGTCCTCCACATCGGGGGCGTTGGCCAGCACTTCCTCGACCGGCAGGGATGGGGTCACTTCATCATCCCGCATGACATTGCGCAGGGGTAGCACCGTCGCCGTGGGTGGGATGGCCTCGGTGTCCAACTGCTGGATCATGTCGGCATATTCCAGGATAGCAGAGAGCTGTACGCGGTACCCTTCCTTTTCCTCGTCCGTCAGACCCAACTTGGCCAGCTCTGCGATATGCTCGACTTGTTCCAACGTCAGCTTCATCTCGCCCCTCGCCCTGTCTCGGATTACGGCATTTGAGCCGGTGCCATTATAACACCACCCGCTATATGCCGACAAATTAAGTTTAAGGGCATGCGCCGGCACTGCCGCCGGCCGCCGGCTGTGCTATAATGGGAACAGCCGCACACTCCTGGCATCAACGGGTGTCATCATGGAACGATCTGGCGGGCACGTCACGCGCAGAGGCATCTACGGCTTGCTGGCCATCGGCGTCATTTTTATCGCGCTGATGGGGACAGCCGTGCTCCTGGCCGGCTGTCGGCCGGCACAGTCGGCCGCTCCCCCCTCCGCGCTGGAACCCTACCGCCCCTTGCTGAGCACATGGGAGCCCGAGGAGGTGCGCTACTGGGAAGGACTGCCCCGCTACACCATCACCGCCACCCTGAACACGGCCGAGCGCACCCTGCAGGGCAAAATGCACCTGCGCTTCACCAACCGCGAGCAAAACCCGATCTATGAGCTGTATCTGCGCCTCTATCCCAACCTGCCCCAGTACGGTGGGACACTGCGCATCTCCGGCGTTTGGTCCGCCGGCAGTCCCCTCCCCTTCGAGTACGACCGCGCCGACACCGCGCTGAAGATCCCCTGCACACCCCCCATCCAGCCGGGGCAGTGGGCGGAGCTGGACGCGGCCTTCACGCTGTCGTGGCCGGCCGTGGACGAGGGGTGGGTGCTGTTCGGCGAGAGCGCCGGCTTCCTCAGCCTGCCCTACTTTTACCCCACGCTGGCGGTGCACAACGGCCAGGGCTGGCACTTGGATATCCCGCCGGCCTTCGCCGATGCCAGCTTCAGCGAGGCCGCCTTCTACGACGTCTGGCTCACCCTGCCGACCTCCCTCACGCTGGCCGGCACGGGGATGCAGGTGGAGGAGCAGTTGCAGGAGGGCGGCGTGAAGCAGGTACACTGGCGCGCCGGCCCGGTGCGGGACTTCGTCATCCTGGGGCATGCCCGCTATCAGGAGCTGGTGCGCGAGGCCTGCGGCGCCCGCATCCATTCCTTTTTTCTGCCCGAGGACCGCGCCGCCGGCCAGGCCGCCCTCGACTATGCCGCCTCCGCGCTCTGCGTCTACTCCGACGCTTACGGCCCTTACCCCTTCACTGTTATGACCGTGGCAGAGGCTCCGCTGACCTTCCACGGCATGGAATTCTCCGGCCTCAACCTGCTGGGCATGGACACCTACCGCTCCCATCGCGATGAACTGCGCTATCTGACCATACACGAGGTGGCGCATCAATGGTGGTATGCCCAGGTGGGGAACGACCCATATAACTGCGCCTGGCTCGATGAGGGGCTGGCGGAATACTCCTCCTACACGTATTATGCCCGGGTGTTCGGGAGGGAGGAGGCGGAGCGCCTGCGCACACTGCGCTGGGAGGGGCCGTATGCCTACGCGCGCTCCCAGGGCCAGGACAAGGTGCTGGCACAGCCGGCGGACCAGTTCGTCAGCCAGCGTCTGTACGAGAGCATGGTCTACGCCAAAGCCGCCCTGTTCTTCGACGCCCTGCGGCGCGCCGTGGGCGACGACATGTATTACGCCATCCTGCAGGCTTATGTCCGCCAGTACCGCTTCCGCATCGCCGCGCCGGCCGACTTCTTCCAGGTCGCCGGCGAGGTGTCGCGCCGCGATCTGACCCCGCTCATCCAGCAGTGGGTGCTGACTGCTGAAGGGGCGGCGCCGTAGCGGCGTTCACCGTGGATGGGTGCCCATGAGAACAAGAAGGCCTGCCCTGGGGCTGGCCGGCCCTATCACCTGGCTGGTCCTGGGCTTCCTGCTGATCTGCGCCGGCTGTCGGCCGGCCAGCCCCACCGCAACGCCTACCCTATGGGAAACCCCTGCCAGTGAGCCGACATTTGCGCCCCTGCCGGCCGCATGGCTGAGCGAACAGACGCTGGCCATGCGGCCGGGGTACGCGGAGGAGCTGGCTGATCTGGTCCATGCCACATGCTACGACCTGCGGGCTGACATCTCCCCCGCACAACGCACCGTGCAGGCGTCCCTCCATATCACCTATACCAACGCCGGCGCTTCCTCCCTCTCGGAACTGCCTCTGCGGCTTTACGCCAATCTGCCCTACCGCCAGGGCCGGCTGGACATCCTCCGCGCCGAGCGGGACGGCCGGCCCATCACCTTCGAGTACGCGGTGGAGCGGACGGCAGTCTGGCTGACGTTGGCGCCGGCGCTGGCGCCGGGCCAGACCGCGCACATTGCCCTCACCTACCGGCTGGTGGTACCGGAATCGGCGCCGGACGGCTACCAGGAGCTGGTGGCCCGCGACGGCATCATGAGCCTGGCCGGCATGGTGCCCCTCGTCCCGGCACGGCGGGACGGCGCTTGGGACCTGGACCTGCCCGAGCCGTACGGGGACGCCTTGTTCGCCGAGACCGCCTTGTTCCGCATGCAGTTGACCCTGCCGGACAACATGGTGTTGTCCGGCACCGGCACGCGCGTCGAGGAGCGCCGGCACGCCGGCACCCGCACAGAGACCTACGTCAGCGGGCCGGCGCGGGATATCATGGTGGCGCTCAGCCCGTACTTTCAGGCGGAAAGCCGCTCTGTGGGAGATATCACGGTGCGCTCCTATTTCCTCCCCGAGGACCGCACCGCCGGCGTCGAGGCCTTGCGCCTTGCCGCAGATGGCCTGCGCCAGTTCCAGGAATGGTTCGGAGCGTATCCCTATCGCGAGCTGGAGCTGGTCGAGACACCCCTGTTGGCCGCCGGCATGGAGTATCCGGGCATCATCTCCCTGGGCCGGCACATGTACCAGGGGGACCAAAGCCGGCGCCTACCCTGGGTGGTACTGCATGAGATAGCGCATCAATGGTGGTTCGGCCTGGTGGGGAACGACCAGCTCCGCGAGCCGTGGCTGGACGAGGCGCTGGCCAACTACAGCGCCTGGTTGTATTTCGAACGCACCGCCGGCCAGCAAGAAGCCGCGGCGCTCTTTCAGGAGATCTTCGAGGAGCCGGCGCGCCGGCTCCTCGAAGAGGGCCGTGATCTGCCCATCAATCTTCCTGTGGCCGCATATCCTCGTGACGCCTACGGCCCCGTGGTGTACGACAAAGGGGCCCTCTTTTTGCACGCACTGCGGCAGGAAATGGGGGATGAGGCCTTTTTCGCCTTCCTGCGGGGGTACGCGGAGCGCTTCCGCTATCGGATTGCCACTGCCGGCGATTTCCTCGCCCTGGCCCAGACCTACACACCTCATCCGCTCGATCCCTTCTTTGTCGAATGGGGATTTGTGAAGTAAAATACGAACCGGGTCGGCGGGAGACCCGTCAGCCCAGGTGGGGGGAGACAGCCGGCCGCCGGCCCTGCGGTTGACAAAACTTGTGAAACATGTTATAATCGACACCGGATATACTAGTGATATGTATCGCGAGATGAGAATGATCTCGGCGCGCTCCCTTCATCCAACCATACAACCTGGCACGGCCGACCGCCGGCCCGCGCCGCGATAAAGAGGCTAAACCGATGAAACTTCGGGACATCGTCCAAGTGGTGGAAGGGGTGGTGCTCACCCGCAACGCCGATCTGGATATGGAAATTGACCGCGCCTGCGGCGCGGACCTCATGAGCGATGTGCTCTCCTTCGCCAAGGAACGGGCCCTCCTGCTGACCGGCTTGACCAACCCGCAGGTGGTGCGCACGGCCGAGATGGCCGATATCGCCGCCATCGTCTTCGTGCGCGGCAAACTGCCCCCGCAGGAGACCATTGCCCTGGCCGAAGAGAAGGGCATCCCGCTCATTGCGGCCAAATACACCATGTTCGAGATGTGCGGACGCCTGTATCAAGCCGGCATGGGAAGCTGTGACTTCGTGGGCGAGAGCTGAGCCGGCCGCGGCGCATGGGCCGGCACGCGCCCCCACCCACGCCATCGCAAAGGTGCCGGCGATGTCAGGGAACGGGATGTCCCAGTGACAGCAATACCCGAGATCACCAGGGTTCAGGAGCTTATCTACGAACTGAAAATCGAGCAGGTCATGAGCCGGCCAGTGATCACCGTCACCCCTGACACCCGAATCGACCAGCTCAAGGAAATCCTGCGGATCAACCGGATATCGGGCGTCCCTGTCGTACAGGATAACCGACTCGTCGGAGTCATATCGATTGAGGATTTGATCAAAGCCCTCGAGAGAGGGGAGATGCAGGCCACTGTAGGGGAAAAGATGTCCCGCCAGGTCATCACGGTGAGCGCACACGACTCGGTAGTGGAAGCGGTCAAGCGCTTTGAGGAGCACGGCATCGGCCGACTGCCGGTGCTCGATTCCAACGGACAGTTGGTCGGCATCCTGACCAGCGGAGATATCACGCGCGGGTTACTGCACGCTATCGGATTGGGCTACCATCAGGAAGAGATCCGCCGCTATCGCGCCAGCCACATCTTCGAAGACATCAGCTCCGATCGCACCAGCCTCATCCTGTGCTACCACATCCCTGCCCAGGAGCTACAGAAAGCCGGCGAAGCTTCCAGCAAGATCAAGAAAGCCCTCTACCGCCTGGGTGCCCAACCAGGCTTTGCCCGCCGCGTGGCCATCGCCGCCTATGAGGCCGAGATGAACCTCATCATCCACACCCTGCACGGCGGCGACCTGATCGCGGAAATCCATCCCGATAAGGTGCGCCTGCTGGCAATGGATGATGGTCCGGGCATCCCGGACATCGAGCAGGCCATGCAGCCGGGATTCTCCACCGCGCCGGACTGGATCCGCGATCTGGGCTTTGGCGCCGGCATGGGCCTGCTGAACATCAAACGCTGTTCTGACCAGATGATGCTGGATTCGCAGGTAGGGGTGGGCACCCGCCTGGAAGTGCTGTTCTACCTGAAAGAGGAGGGTGTGTTGGGAGATCGCGCTCCCAGCACCTCCTGAAAACGCGAATTTCGGGCGGGTACAGCGTGGTGAGTGGAGGCTGACAGGCATGAAAATCCGAGAGATAACCGGGTTACCCGACATCACGACGCTCGTCCCGCCGCAGACACCGGAACAGGAGATCAGCGGAGGTTATGCCTCCGACCTGTTGAGCTGTGTGATGGCCCGGGCCGGCGCCGGCAACATCTGGGTCACGCTCCAGACCCATCCCAACGTCGTCGCTGTCGCTTCCCTGCTGGACCTGGCCGGCGTCATCATCACCGAATGCGCGGATATCGCCAAGATCGACGCCGCAACCATTGAGAAGGCGCGCACAGAGAACGTCGCCCTGTTCGCCACGCCGCTGACCACCTTCACCATCGTCGCACGACTGGCCAGGGCGGGAGTGCCCGGGATCGATGAGGGATGAGCCTGCTGTACCTGCCGGCGGAATTCCACCTGCACACGGTGCTCTCCGCCTGCGCGGAGATCGAGATGATTCCGCCGCTCATCATCCGGCAGGCACAGCGGTTGGGCATCCAGTGGCTGGCGGTGACAGACCACAACTCGGCGGAGAACGCCCGCGCCGTCATGGAAGCCGGCGCCCGCGCCGGCATCGCCGTACTGCCGGGCATGGAAGTGCAAACGCGCGAAGAGGTCCACCTGCTCTGCCTGTTTGAGGCGCTGGAGCCGGCGCTGGCCTGGCAGGAACAGGTCTATCAGCACCTGCCGGATCTGCCCAACCGCGAAGAGACCTTCGGCAGTCAGCTCGTGGTGGACGCCGAGGGGGAGTTCCTGCGGTTTCAGGAGCGACTGCTCCAAACCTCCACCTCCCTTTCGGTGGAGCAGGTCGTTACCATGGTGGAAGCGCTCGGCGGGCTGGTGATACCGGCCCATGTGGACCGGCCGGCCTTCAGCCTGCTAAGCAACCTGGGGATTATTCCGCCTGGCCTGCACATCCCGGCCGTCGAGATCACCCCTCGGCTGACGCCGGCGCAGGCGCTGGAGCGCTTCCCCCAACTGGCCGGACGGACGCTGATCACCAACGGCGACGCCCATCGGCTCAGCGAGATGGGGGGCCGCACGCTCTTCCGGGTGGCGGAACCGACCCTGGCAGAACTACAGCGGGCGCTGGCCGGGGTGGATGGGCGCAAGGTATGGGTGACATGAGCGGCGTACGCGCCGCCGGCATGGGATAGGGTAATATTCTCCCGCATTCATTATCACGAACGGAGGGGATACCAACATGGCGGAACTGCAGAAACAGCAAGCCGCAGAAGAGACGCTGGACCTGGCACCACTGGACGAGATCCTGGAGAAATATGCCGGCAAGAAGGGGGTCGTCATCCCCATCCTCCAGGAGACTCAGGCTATCTTCGGCTACCTGCCGCGCCAGGCCCTGGAGCACATCTCGCGCAAAATGCACATCCCGCTGAGCGACCTCTACGGCGTGGCCACGTTCTATGCCCAGTTCTACCTGACCCGCCGCGGCAAGCATATCATCCGCTGTTGCGACGGCACCGCCTGCCACGTGCGCGGCGCTTCGAAAATCATCGATACCCTGCAGTCACAGTTGGGCATTAAACCCGGGGAAACGACGCCGGACTACGAATACACCCTGGAGGTCGTGTACTGCCTGGGGTCCTGCGGCCTGTCACCCGTGGCGGTCATTGATGAGACGGTGTACGGCCACCTGACCCCGCAGAAAATGCTGGAAATCCTGCAGAGTCTGTCATAGTGCGCGAACTGTCTCTGCATATTCTGGACATCGTTCAGAACAGCCTGGAAGCCGGCGCAACGCACATTACCATCGAAATAGACGAGGACCTGGCGGAAGACCGCCTGACCATCCGGGTGATGGACAACGGCCGAGGCATGGACGCGGAGACCCTGCGGCGTGTCACCGACCCCTTTTTCACGACGCGCAAGACCCGCAAGGTGGGATTGGGGCTTCCGCTGTTGAAGGCCACGGCGGAGCAGTGCGGCGGCCGGCTCACGATCCAATCCGCCCCGGGCCAGGGCACCACCGTCACCGCCGAGTTCCAGCACAGCCACATCGACCGTGCCCCCTTGGGGGACATGCCGGCCTCGCTGATGACCATCCTGCTGGCCGAGCGGCCGGTCGAAGTGCGCTACATCCATCGGGTGAACGGACGGGAGTTCGTGCTGGACACCCGCGAACTGCGGGAAACATTAGGGGATGTTCCCCTGACCCATCCGAAGATCCGTCAGTGGTTGTACGAGTATCTGCGCCAGGGAGAGGCCAGCCTGTGGGATGCTTCGCCGGCCGGCGCAGACCAGACCCTACCAGAGGAAGGCTGAGGAGGGAATACAATGCCCAAGATCAAATCCATTGAGGAACTGCAGAAACTGCGGGAGGAAGCGCAGAAAGAGCTGAAAGTGCGCATGGACACTGGCACCGTCATCACCGTGGGCATGGGCACCTGCGGCATCGCCGCCGGCGCCCGCGAGACCATGCACGCTATCCTGGAGGAGCTGAACAAACACCAAATTGAAGCCCACGTCAAGACCGTCGGCTGTATCGGCATGTGCGTGCATGAGCCGCTGGTGGATATCGAACAGGCCGGCAAAGGCCGCATCACCTACGGCAAGGTCACACCGGATCGCGTGCCCCGGTTAATCGAGGAGCATCTCATCAACGGCCGCGTCGTGGAAGAATGGGTGGTGGCCCGTATGGAAGAGAGCGCCAACAAGTAATATTAGGAGAGAAAACCATGAGCGATTACTGGAAGACCATTGAAGATATCATCCGGCAGGCCATCGTGGGGGAGGAGGACTCCCACGCCATGTACGTTAACGCCGCCGGCCGGGTGCAGGACCCCAACTCCAAGGCCATGCTGGAAGAGCTGGCCAAGGACGAGCTGGGCCACAAGGCCAAGCTGGAGGGCCTGCTGAAGCGCGGCCTGACCTGGGAGATCGTCGAAGGGGAGTTCAAGAAGGTCCAGGACCTCAAACTGGGCGATCATTTCGTCCCCGAGAAGCTGGATGAGCAGGCGGACCTGCAGGCGGTGCTGACGGTGGCCATCCGGCGGGAGAAAGAATCCCACGACCTGTACGCCACCATGGCCGGCGTCACCTGCGACGAGACCGTGCGCAACCTGTTCGAGTTCCTGGCCAACGAGGAGCTGACCCACAAGCGCAAGCTTGAGAGCATGTACGAGGATATCGTGTATCAGCAGTTCTGAGTTCGCGATCCGGACACACTGCCCGTGAAACACGGTTGACTATTCTGCGGAAGGAGGACCCGAATGGCCGAACCACTGTATCGTGCCAACGTGCTGGTATGTGGTGGCACAGGATGTACCGCATCCGGTTCCCATGCCGTCATGGATGCCATGCGAGCCGAACTGGGCCGGCGCGGCCTGGACGGCGAGGTGCGCCTGGTCCAGACCGGCTGTCGCGGTTTCTGCGCCATGGGACCGGTGATGATCATCTACCCCGAGGGCATCTTCTACTGCCTGGTGCGCGCTGACGATGTGCCCCAGATCGTCGAGGAAACCCTGGTCAAGGGCCGCATCGTCGAGCGCCTGACGTATAAAGAGCCTGAGGAACACAAGGCGGTACCGTACTACCATCAGATTCCCTTCTATGAGAAACAGCTCCGCATTGCCCTGCGCAACTGCGGCCTGATCGATCCGGAGAACATTGAGGAATACATTGCCCGCGGCGGTTATCAGGCGCTGGCCAAGGTGCTGAGCTCCATGACGCCGGAGGATGTGGTCGAGGAGGTGAAGGCCTCTGGCCTGCGCGGCCGCGGCGGCGCCGGCTTCCTCACCGGCCTGAAATGGCAGTTCACCCAGAAGGCCCCCGGCGACATCAAGTACGTGGTCTGCAACGCCGACGAGGGTGACCCGGGTGCCTTCATGGACCGCAGTATCATCGAGGGCGACCCGCACAGCCTCATCGAGGGCATGCTCATCTGCGCCTATGCCGTCGGGGCGCGCGAGGGCTACATTTACTGCCGCGCCGAGTATCCCCTGGCCATCAAGCGCCTGAAGATCGCCATCGCGCAGGCGGAGGAATATGGCTTCCTGGGGGACAACATCCTGGGCACAAACTTCAGCTTCCACCTGCACATCAAGGAGGGCGCCGGCGCCTTCGTCTGCGGCGAGGAAACGGCCCTGCTGGCCTCCATCGAGGGCCGGCGCGGCGAACCGCGTCCCCGCCCGCCCTTCCCGGCCGTCTCCGGCCTGTGGGGCAAGCCCACCAACATCAACAACGTCAAGAGCTACGCCAACATCCCGCAGATCATCGTCAACGGCGCCCAGTGGTTTGCCAGCATCGGCACCGAGAAAAGCCCCGGCACCGCCATCTTCGCCCTCACCGGCAAGGTCAATAACACCGGCCTGGTCGAGGTGCCCATGGGCATCACCCTGGGCGAGATCATCTTCGACATCGGCGGGGGCGTGCCCAACGGCAAGAAGTTCAAGGCGGTGCAGACCGGCGGCCCATTGGGCGGCTGTATCACCGCCGAACACCTGAATGTGCCGGTGGACTTCGACTCCCTGAAGGAAGTCGGCGCCGTCATGGGTTCCGGCGGCATGATCGTGGTGGACGAAGACACCTGCATGGTGGAGTTCGCCAAGTTCTTCCTGACCTTTGCCCAGGCCGAATCGTGCGGCAAGTGCGTGCCCTGCCGCGTGGGCGGCAAGCGCATGTTGGAGGTGCTGACCCGCATCACCGAGGGCAAGGGCACCATGAAGGATATCGAGACCATTAAGGAGATCGCGGAGGGTATGGAGTCCGGCTCCCTCTGCGCCCTCGGCCAACTGACGCCCGGCCCGGTGATGAGCACCCTGCGCTACTTCATGGACGAGTACATCGCCCACATCGAGGACAAGAAGTGCCCCGCCGGCCAGTGCAAGGAACTGACCATCGCCCGCTGTCTGAACGCCTGCCCCGCCGGCGTGGACGTGCCGGCCTACATCGCCCTCACCGAACAGGGGCGCTACGCCGAGGCGCTGGCCATCCATCGCGAGCGCAACCCCTTCGCCCTGGCATGCGGCCGCGTCTGCCCGGCCTTCTGCGAGTCCAAGTGCCGGCGCGGCGATATTGACGAACCGATCGCCATCCGCCAGATCAAGCGCTTCATGGCCGACCAGGAGATGAAGAACCCCTGGACACCGCCGCGCATCGGCACCCCCAAGTCCGACAAGGTGGCGGTGGTGGGCGCCGGCCCGGCCGGCCTGACCGCCGCCCTGCGCCTGGCCCAGATGGGCTACCCGGTGACCATTTTCGAGGCCCTGCCGGTGGCCGGCGGCATGATGGCCGTCGGCATCCCCGACTACCGCTTGCCGCGCGACGTGCTCAATATCGAGATCGAGAACATCCTGCGCGCCGGCGTGGAGATCCGCTACAACCAGCGGCTCGGCCGCGACTTCACCATTGACGACCTGATGCGCCAGGGTTATAAGGCGGTGGTGCTGGCCATCGGCGCCCATAAGAGCCGGCGGCTGGGCATCGAGGGCGAGGACAAAGAGGGCGTCATGCCGGGCGTGGAATTCCTGCGGGAGATGAACCTCGGCCGCGCCCCCGACCTGACCGGTAAGCGCGTCGTGGTGGTGGGCGGCGGCAACGTGGCCATCGACGCGGCCCGCTCCGCCCTGCGCCTGGGCGCCAGCGAGGTCAATGTGGTCTACCGCCGCACCCGCGCCGAGATGCCGGCCTATGAGGACGAAATCCGCGCCGCCGAGGAGGAAGGGGTCATCTTCCACTACCTGGTCAACCCGGTGCGCATTGTCGGCGACGGCAAGGTCACCGGCGTGGAGCTGGTGCACCAGACGCTGGGTGAGTTCGACCGCACCGGCCGGCGCCGGCCCATCCCCGTCGAAGGCTCCGAATTCATCATGGAAGCCGACGTGGTCATCCCGGCCATTGGCCAGCAGACCGACCTCTCCTGGCTCAAAGAGGACGGCATCCAGACCAACCGTGACAGCACTTTCGTGGTGGATAAGGCCTTCGCCACCACCCGCGCCGGCGTCTTCGCCATCGGCGACGCCGCGCTGGGGCCGGCGTCCGTCATCCAGGCGGTGGCCCAGGGCAACCTGGTGGCCCAGTCCGTAGATGCTTACCTGCATACCGGCAAGGCCACCAAGCCGGAGTACAATCCGCCGTACCACTTCCCCGAGCTGACCTACAACATGGAAGAATACGTCAACGCCCGCCGGCCCAAGATGCCGGAGCTGGAGCCGGCCGAGCGGCGCCGCACTTTCGCCGAGGTCGAGCTGGGGCTGTCGGAGCAGGCGGCCAGGGAAGAATGCCGGCGCTGTCTGCGGTGCGACCTGGAATGGCTGGAGGTCACGGGCAAGGATAAGGCCGCCGTTATGGCCGCCCAGCAGAAGACCCACCAGCCGGCGTGATGAACCGAGGGAACACATGAACGTGTCAAGGAGGCAAAGCGACCGATGGCCACGGTGAATATCACCATCAACGGTCAGAAGATCACTGCCCAGACCGGGCAGACCATTTTGCAGGCCGCCCGCGCGGCCGGCGTAGATATCCCCACCCTGTGCGAGCACCCGGCCCTCTCTGCCTGGGGCGGGTGCCGCATGTGCCTGGTGGAAGTTGCCAAACAGC
>JACIWP010000071.1 GCA_014360855.1 Anaerolineae bacterium | reverse complement strand
CTGTGGCCTCACATTGGCAATAATGATGCCCACTGGCGTACTATGCGCCGGACCCAAGATGTCTTCCAGCGGTGTTTCGGGAACACAGTCGAAACAAGCGAAATCAATAGCATTCGTAATGACGAAAGTATCCTTGGGAGTAACACCTACACGCACGGCGACGCTGGTCAAATCGGGATGCACACCCACCCAATATGGTTTTACAAACTGCACAGCCCATTGAAGGTCAAGGGGTAGGCGAGGGTTCATTTCCACATCCCCGTACTGATCCAGGAACACGACCGGCACCGAGGGTAAACACCCAAAAGCCTTCAGAACAGCCACAAACCGAAACGAAGGTCGATTATGGACGTGAAGGAGATGGACTTGCTCGCGCCGACATAGGGCAGAGAATTCCCAAAATGCCGGTAGATCAAAGCGAAACCGCCGGGGCAGGATATGGACTGGCACATTCGCGGCAAGGGCTGGCCGGAGAGCCAGGCTAGACTTGGCCCGCGTCACACAAACGCTGACGCGGTAGCGTTGCTTGTCGGTGGCATTGGCGATCTCCACTACCATGCGCTCCGCCCCACCGGGGGCCAGGCTGTCAATGACGTGAAGGATATGGGGCATCATATTCATATTCACGAGATCATCAATTACCGTTTCCCTGTGGCGATTGTGTCTGGTCTACCGATAAGCGACTGGCTTGGTGGATGCAAGCTCCCACCAACCCATACATCACCCAGGTTGAGGTACCGGTCAGGCCGGCCAACACCCACAAATGGATGCTCATTCCCACGAATGCGGTATAAACCCCCATGGCCCACAGCGCTCCCCCTTTGGCCAACTGCACCATGGCCCCATATCCCCGCCATACCAGCGTGAACAAGAGCAGGGCGAAGGGGATGGTGCCGGCCAATCCCGTTTCTGCGAGAAGCGCCACATACGCGTTGTGCGCGGATAACCGCTGATAGGAGGCCTGGCGCCGCCATCCCCCTAATCGTTCGGGAATGTCCAGCGGGACATACTCCTTGGTCCAGCGCGCCGGCCCCACCCCCACGATGGGCGAGCTTTGGAACAGACGCAGGCCTTTCTGGACCATCAGCCGGCGGGCCAGATAGGTCTTGTCCTCCTCGATGCGCTGGAAGGTCGCATAGCGCTGGCTCACTGCCGCGACCACCCGGTCGGGTGCCAGGGTGATCAGCCCCAAGAAGCCGGCACAGACGAGGATGATTATCAACAGCCCCTTAAAGTGTTGGGGATATACCCGCAGATAGAGCAAGAGGAAGAGCAGAAGCCCGCCGGCGAGACCCACCCAGGAGCCGCGCGAGCCATTGATGGCCGCCGCGCTCCAGACCACGAGGATGCCGACGGCCGCCGGCCAGCGGCGTTTGGTCGCTGGGTCCACGAGAAGCGCATACAAGAAGGGTGTGAACGTGGAGAACAGCCAGCCGTACATGTTCTGGGTAAAGAAGCGCGGACTGGTCCAGGCGCCGATCTTGCCGTAGGCGACAGCCTCGAACCAACGAACCAGGGCGGTCAGCACGACGGCCGCCGCCGTCACCGTCACCACCCGCCGGCCGAGGTCCAGATAGGACACCAGATACACCGTGACAAGGAACACCACGCCCAGCCAGTAGCCAAAGTGGAACACCTCCAGGGCGCCTTGGCGATCCAGGGCGATGCCGCCACTGCGCAGGCCGTTAATGACCGCCGAGAGGAAGATGCCGGCCCACATGGCGCCGGCCAACAGGACCCAGGGACGGTAGTGCCTCAGCCAGGGTGCCGGCGGCCGCAGATACACTTCCAGGGCGATGAGGAACATCAAGGGTGCCGATAGGGAAATGCCCAGGAAGGGGATATCGCCCCAAGGGATTGCGACGTAAGCGGAGCAGAGCAGGAAGAGGAAGATGGTGCGCCGGCGGTAGGTGACATGGGCGGGGCGGGGAAGCACAGCGGAACGCGCTGGCGTACCTTTCTCGCGCGTGATATTGTGTGCCATGCTAGAAGACATGCCCATCGCGATACAACTGCTCCCAGCGATCAATGTATGGTTCCCAACTGAAAGCCTCTTTGACGCGCTGTACGGCCTTCTGGCCCATTTGCCGGCGCAGTCCGGGATCGTTCCCCAGACGTTCCATGGCTTGCTTCAGCGCCTCCGGATCATTCGGGGGAATATACAGCCCGGTCTCCCCCTCCACGCTGGCCAGGTCAGTGACGCCCGGGATACGGGCGATGATGGGGGAAACGCCGGCGGCCATGGCTTCCACCGGCGCCAGGCCAAATCCTTCTCGCCGGCTCGGGAATACAAACACATCCCCAGCCCCCAGCAGTTCGGCAAGCCGGCCGCGGTCGTCCACGCGCCCGAAATAGGTTATCTGCGAATCCAGCCCGCGCAGGGGAGCCATCACTTCTTGCGCCTCCTCATCGCGCAGATTCTGGCTTTCGGTATAACTACGGGGACCGATCACCCACAGGCGCCAATTCGGGTGGCCCGGCGCCAGCTCCGCGAAGGCCCGAGCCAGCAGGTCGAATCCTTTCCTGTAGCACACTGTACCAAGGAACGTGAACACCACGTGCTCATCGCCGGCGCCCAGCTCACCCCGCACGCGGCGGCGCGTCGCATCATCCAGCGGCACAAAGATATCATCCCGCACAGCGTACAAAATCAGGATGGCCTTGCGAGGGAAATGGGCCTGTAGGGGTGCATAGAGCGCCGGACTGACCGCAACGATGTGATCCATATTATGGTAATACAGCCGCTTCCAGGAGCCGCGCCTGCCAGAGAGTTCCAGGGCGGCGCTTTCGCTGTCCGCCAGGGCATGCACCGTCACCGTGCGGGCGCCGCGCCAGCGGGCAATGCCGGCCAGGATGAAGGCAGTGAGGGCATCGGTTGCCAGGCCCACGCCGGGCATGGATCCGAAGTGCACGGCATCGTAGCGATGTGAGAGCAGATGCGTCAATGCCCAGGCGAAGTGGACGGCGCGGCGCAGAAGCCTGCCCGGCCGGCTGGTGTGTACCATGGGTGAGCGGAGAATGGTCATGCCATCCAGGTGGACGTGTGAAGGGAACCCCGGCCGGCCAGAGGTCAGCACAGCGATATGATGGCCGCGGCTGGCAAGGGACTGCAGTCGCTCGATGGCGAGAAGCAGCTCCCCGCCGAAATCTGGCGGCCAATAAGTATAAGAGACGAAAGCGATATTCACCTGCTTCCTCCGACTACAGCGCGGCGAATAGAGCGGGCTAAGGAGAAGGTCTGGGCACCGCCAAGGGCGAGAGCCCCATACAGAAGAAGCCGTGGGGTGAACCCGTAGTGCAGGGCCTGAGAAAAGGCGTGCAGGGCCTCACGGCGCCGGCCCACCCGGGTATATTCTTTGACCAGTCCACACCAGGAGCGGTATCTGGCGCTGTTTAGGGGAGGAATGAGATCGAGCCGGCCGGCTTCCCGGGCGGTCTCCTCGCAGATTTCCAAGGCGCGAATGTGCCATAGTGAGAACTCAATCACTTTCGACGTCGTGCTTTGGTTGTCTTTGTAACGTTCCATGAGAGGGCGTCTCGAAAAGGAAAATCGAAACCCGGATAGTGCGATCCTCCACCAAAGCTCAAGGTCCGCGGCTCCCCGCAGTTCAGAATTGAAGTTGCCCGTTGTAGCTATTACTTCGTGCCTTAGCATTACCGTTGGCTGAGCAATAAACATCGCTTGCAACATAGCCTGGGGCATTCCAGATTGGATGATCCACAAGTCGGTGTCGACGTGCACAGTTTGAAGAAGGGCGAGCCCGTCCCGAGTTTGGGTGAATCCGTCTCCCTCGACACCATTGACCAAATTGATGTTGCGGAAATTTGTGAAATGAAAATCGACGAGGGGCCATTGGCGGAAGATAGCGACTTGGAGGCCTAACTTCCCGGGTAACCAGATATCATCCGAGTCCAGAAATGCAATAAGTTCTCCCTTTGCGCAGCGTATCCCGGTTTCGCATGCTGCGCCATGTCCCTTGTTTTCTGGGTGGCGGAACACCTGAATCCGGGGATCCCCGAACGCTTTGAGCACATTCGGGGTTTCGTCTGTGGAGGCATCATCGATCACAATAATCTCGAGATGGGGATAATCTTGAGCAAGGACGGACTCTAACGCGCGTGGGAGTAGTTTTGCGCGATTGTACGTTGGGATGATAATGGAGACGAGGGGGGAGCTGGATAACATCACAGTCTCACCTCCTCAGCAAGTGCCAGCAAACTAGCGTCTTCCTCATCATCCCATCGTGTAAGTCGCGAGACAGAGTCAGTCCACATAGAGCCTGAAATTGTCGACGCAAGTTCAAGCAAGTCGCCTCTAGCGATTAAGTAGGGTGTGTGAAGGTTTCTCCCCAAGCAACCAGGAGTATAGGTCGTGGACCAGCCAATTACAATACTGTGCCTCTATTTCGCCAAGGGCGTGATTGGGATTTTCCGAAAGCTGGGAGACAATGCAATCCTTCATGTTTCCCCGCGTTCGGATCATCCGCAATAAGGCTCGGCTAACGCCGGCAAACCCCAACACGTTTCTCTCTTCTGCAATGACGTTCATTTATTCCTCCAGATTTGTTATGATTTCATGCAAAATCATTGCAAATCGGCTACCAGCCGATTGAGGAAGATATTCCAGCGAGCGCTTGTATCCTGCCTCTCCCATCCGGGCGGCCAGGTCCGGGTCGCGCAGGACCTTCAGGATGGCCTCCGCCAACGCCGGCGCGTCCGTCGGGTCGTCCACCAGGAAACCGGTCTCACCATGAATCACCAGTTCCTCAAAGCCCGGCCGACGTGAGGCCACCACCGGCGTCCCACAGCGCATGGCCTCCAGGGCCACCATGCCGAAAGATTCCTTCCAGATTGAGGGGAAGACGGCAACATCGGCCTGCACGTAGTGCGCGCCCATCTCGCGGTTGGGCACATAGCCCATGAAGCGCACGCTTCCCGCCGGCAGAGCGGCCGCCCATTCCCGTACCGCCCGCTCATACGGGGTAAGAGCGCCCTTGGAGGCGGCATTGTCGCTTCCCCCATAGATAACCAGCTCGGTGTCGGGTATTTCTCGATGCACTAGCTCAAAAGCGCTCACCAATTCCAATACCCCTTTGACAGGGATAATACGGCCGGCATAGAGGATACGGTGCGGCCGGCGAGTGAAACGATCGGGCGGGGCCGGCGGTACGGGGAACTCATCTCCCAGAGCGTTCGGCATGTGCCAGATAGGCATGGGGTGATTGCCCAACAATTCCCTGGCATATGCCTCCATGCCCCGCGAGTTGACCACGATGCCGTCCACCAGATGTAAAAAGCGCCGGCTCTCGCCCATCTCGCCGCGCATGAAGAAGAGCAACCTGCCGGGCGGGACATGCCGCCGTAGATAGCGGATGTACTGAGGACGATCGTTGATGAAGACCACATCGGGCCGAACCTTTTGCATCCAGGCGACGACTTGGCGCAAATACAGCCAGGAGAGAAGGTCAGGCAGGCCGACCAGGCGACGCACCGCCAGGCGCAAGGGCAGGATGTGCCGCAGAACGGAGCGGTAGAGCGAGAGCAGAGCAGTGCTAAAGATGACGTGATGATACTGACCGCGAGCGGGGAATCGCCGCAACGCCGGCAGTTGCCGAGCCTCGCACGGCGAGATGACGTGCAGGTTCATTCCTGCCGCGGCCTCGGCCACCCGGTAGATGTTCCACGCCGGCGCGCTGTCGGCCGCCGGCGGAACGGGGTGGAGCACCGTTTCGTTGGTGCCGACGACGATGGCCACGCGGGGCGTTTCGGCCACTGGACTGCCTGTCACCTTGGGAGATCCTCCACGAGAGCGCTCAGGTGCCCGACCTCGGCAAACGGGACGTTGGCCACCAGCGTGCCTTCCCACGTCAGCCGCCAGCCTTGCTCTTGGGCGTCGGCGATGTCCAGCACCATGGACAGCTCGCCTCCCAGGTCATCCGCTTGCCCATCCACAATGAACCGCACCTGTCCTCCCAGTCCCAGAAAGTCCGCCAGGTAGCGCAGTTCGTCCTCCTGGGGGCCTTGACCCATAAAGACCACTTGGACCTGGCCCTCGCGGCAAAGAGGGGCCAGCGCCCGCAAGACCAGGTCGGCGCCGTTCTCCCAGCGCCACGCTCCCCGTACGAGGAGCAAGGGGCCTTCGCCGCGGGGTTGCTCTCCATGGGATGGGCTCTTGGACTCACGTGCGATGAGGTTGGGGCCCCGGCGTACGGCCCGCTCATAAAAGGCCAGGAAATCCTCGGCATGCCGCCGGCGGTCAAACAGGCGGCGAGCCGTCTCGTAGGCCGCCTGGCGGACCCGTTCCATCAATGCCCGGTCCCGCGCCAGGAGCAACCGCTCTGGCCAGGTTTCGGGTTGGAGTGCCGGCAGGAGGAAGCCCGACTTCCCATCCTCTATGACCTCCCGTGCGCCGCAGGCATCTGTAATGAAGACGGGGCAACCCCAAGCCATCGCCTCTGCAATGGCATTCCCAAACCCCTCGCTCATTGAGGGATGAACGTAAGCACTCGCATCAGATAGAAGTGACGAGACCTGCTGGAAAGTCGTCTTGCCGAGAAAGGTCACACGGTCCGCCAACTCAAGTTTCTCCACCCAATAACGCAACCGGCTTTCTTCTGGCCCACTGCCGACAAACGTGACCCGTGTCTCAATTCCCTGGCGCGCCAGTTCTGCAGACGCTTGGAGCAGGTCCCCATAGCACTTGGTCCAGTGCAGACGCCCAACCGTAATCAAGTGAAGGCTTTGCCCCAGGCCGGGTCGGAAAGGGGGAAGCAGTGGAGGCAAGGGTATGGGATTGTAAATGACCTGTATCCTTACCTGAGGCCCAGCCCATCGCCTCGCGCAGGCTACGAGATGCCAACTGATCGCGTGCACGCCTGCCGCCTCCCGAAGGGCTGCTCCCGTCTCCTGCGCGGCTCTCTCGCTTCGCAGCGGCATCACCTGCACGTCCGAACCACGCAGGCTCACGGTATACGGGATCCCCAGGGCCTGGGGGACCCACCGCATGAACGCGGCCAGGCTGGCGGTGTGGAAGTGGATCAGATCGGGTTTAAGCCGTTCAAAGAAGGCCAGCAGGACCCGATCCCGCAGAGGTCTCGCCTCCATGGCCCACCTGGGTCGGGCAAGCAGGTGCCGCAGGCTCCACACCTTACCTGTAAGGTCCAGGTGGTCAAAGTTGGGCATCACCAGGGCGGGGATGCGGCAGTCTGCGTCCCCGATGCTTGCGCCGGCGCGCCCCGCGTCAACGCCGGCGCGCCCGACGAGCATCACATCTGCGCCGGCCTCGCGTAGCGCCAGCACATGCCGTTGGATGAAGGTCTCGGCCGGCCAGGTGTACGATACTTCAACGACTTTCATGATCGATAACCTGCTTGATTTACAACCTCCGAGATGAAACTCGCAAGTTCTCGAGCCATCCGCTCGGGTGAATGATTGACACGGACATGTGTCGCGGCTTCCCTTCCCATTGTCTCCTGTAGCTCACGGTCCGATGCGAGCTTCATCAGAGCCCAGACAAGACCCGAATGGATATTCTCCCGAGGAACAAGAATCCCTGTCTTCCCATTCCTTACCACTTCGGGTACTCCGCCAACCATTGTACTAATCACTGGTATTCCACAAGCCATGGATTCCAAAAGGAACATCGGATTGCCTTCAATCTCTCTCGAAGCAAGAATGCTGATATCTGCAGCTCCGTAGAGTTCTATCAACTGTTCATAAGGAACCCAGCCTACGAGCTGAATGTTTGGATTGTTCAGATTAGCAACTGCCTGGCGAAATCTATGGGCAAATGGTAAGTCGGGCGCGCGCTCGCACTTCTCATCGCCAGCAATGACCAATTTCAAATTGGGGATATTCCCCTGAACCTCTTGGAAGGCTGACAATATCAGATCTAACCCTTTGGCATATGCAATGCGGCCAGCATATAGCAACACTATTTCATCTTCCTCCAAGTGATACTTTGCTCGGCTTAGTTCCCGTTTCAGCGCGCGTTGCACAGGGTTGAACATTTCCAAATTGACACCGTTGTAGATTACCCGAGTGGGAAAAGGGGGAGGGCCATATGTTGTTATCAAGCTATCCAAAGCTGCGCGGCAAATTGTGACCAATCCGCGAGCATGACGGAGGAGATAGCGGATCTGTTCTTGTGGCAATGATCCCAAGTTACTGGAGTGGAAGTAAAAAATATGTGCCGCATGTGGACATGCCTGCACAGCCAACTTGAAAGCCGGCCAATGCACATGAGTAACTACAATGTCCGGCCGTATCTTTCGCAACAATTTTGCTTGTCCTAAGAAATACTCGACCCAGGTTACATCGGCCCTCCCAAATAGGCCTTTTCTCCACCGATAGGGCATTTTGTGGAGGATCCATGAGCACCATCGTGGAAGAGTTGTGGGGGACACATGGAGGTACCGTTCTCTATCATACTGCACATGGGCAAGCTCAGGATCCCATAGCGAAATAACTTTAATATCCAGATTAGTCAGATGTTGCTCCATGCTGGATACCAGCCAGGAAACGGTATTCGAACTGGAAACAGGGGGGGCAGGCCGGCGAGAACCCAACACAAAGGCAATACGTTTTCCCTCCAGGGGGTTCTCAATCTCCTCCATTGTGTCTGCTCCTCATCTTTGCGTCCCTCAATACTTGGTCGAATTTGCATGCGACATGGGCATATGTACAATTCTGTTCGATAAATTGCAATGCGTTACGCGCACATCGTTGCCGCAATGAAGTATCAAGAATGAGCTTCTCCATAGCTCGTGGCAACAAGTCTTCTACGTGATTTGCAGGTAACAGAAGCCCCGAATGCTCGTGTTGGAGAATTTCTGGAATACCTCCCTTATCTGTCGCAATTACGGCTTTTTGGCAGGCCATGGCTTCCAGAATACATAATGGAACGCCTTCGTCTGCGATAGTAGGAAGCACAACAACATCCGCCGCCGACAAGAACATAGGAATATCTCGATTCTCGACACCTCCGACAAAATGGACCCGCCCGTTCATATTCCGAGCGCGTTCCCAGAGCTCCTCCTCAAATTGGGGCTCGGGTGCATGTTCCAGCTTGGAGGAGCCAACGATAACTAGCCGGATGAATGGGTATCTCAAAAGCAGGGAGGCGAAAGCGTCAAGCAGAAGATCTACCCCTTTGGATCGTACGATTCGCCCCACATACATGAAAACGAAAGCATCTTCTTCCACTCCAATGCGCCTTCTCACCTCCACGCGGGTATCTTCTGGCATTGGATGAAACAGTTTAGTGTCAACCCCATTATGGATCACCCACGTCGGCACATGAATGGGCCCAAATCGCTCGACTAGTCCGTCAAAGGTGGCTTGGGACACCGAAATGATCCCATCCACTACTTTTTCGAACTTACGCCAATGGGGTTCTGTCAAACGTAGATGCATGTTACTCCCATGATGGTAATACAACAGCGTTGCCCAGGGACAGAAGCGTCTGAGCCAGAAGACCAGGCTGTAGTTCACATGGGAGACTATGATATCAGGCTGATATCTCCTTACTTCCCAAGGCACTGTCATGGCATACGCAACGAAAGAGAGATCATGAGGTTGAAACCAATGGGAAACTACAGGCTTATAGATTCGGTAATAGGGTAATGCATGAAGCACTTGCAGAAGCGCAACGATTAATGGAGACGGTTTGACGGCATGATACTTTGTCCGATCATATTCCAAGGAATCCAGAGCAGGTTCCCAGTTCGCAAAGACGCGAATATCACCACGGGAGAGGTGCTCCACAGTATAATAGATGACCAGCGCCGGCCCGATTGGACGCACTGGAGGTACCGGCGCCAACGATCCGAGAACGATAGCTACCTTTGTCATTGTTCCAGAACGCTTCTCAGCACAGCCTCAATGCGGGCCGCGACGTCCGCCCAGGAGTGTCCTTTCTGTACATATGAGTACCCGTTTATAGCCAGCATCCTGGCCAGTTCCGGGTTCCTATATAGAGTCTCAATAGCATTGGCCAGGGCTTGAGGATCCTCAGGCGGTACAGCCAAAAAACGTTGTTCCAGGTGATGCGCATAAGAATAAGTGCCCGGAAGGTCCGTAACTATCACCGGGCGCTGGCTGGCCCAGTACTCCCACAATTTCATAGAAGCCTCGATGCTCTTGTGCTTCTCCAGAACGCTCTTCTTATAGATTGCCAAACAAACACGAAATCCCGACAGAACCCTTGGAACAAGGGAGTGAGCGATGGGCGGAAATATCTTCACAATGTTTCCTATACCCATTGCGCGAACCTTCCTCTCAACCTCACATGATCTTGCCCCATAAACGAACAGGTGGATTTCCAACACGGCCCCCCTTGCGGAAAGTAAAGCGGCCGCCTGCAGAATTGAATCTATATCAATATGAGGGTGGTTACCCCCCACCATGCCAGCCACCCATGTTCCCGAACAGTTGACTTCAGATGGGCTGCTTTGGCTAAATCTCGCAAGATCGACACCATTATTGATATGGATCACTCTTTCGGGGGACACCTTGAAGGTGGAACAAACAAGGTCGCGAAGTCCGGGAGAACTGGTAATAATCGCCGCTGCGTGCTCATATCGTGGTCTTAATTGCTCAACTGCTTCGGTATATGCTACAGGTCCCTTCCTTTCTGCTATGTCCCCAGGATACCAGCCGTTCACTTCAATGACGAGAGGGATCGGGTATTTTTCTGAAAGCCAGAGAGGCAGTACGTCACCTATCCGATCCCTCTGGTATAAAACATCGGGGCGAAAGATCTTGGCTACACCCAGCGCCAAATAGCGCTGAACAATCGCTCGAAAACGACGCGGTAAATAATGAATAGCCTGGGGGAAACTTACTACCTTCAGCCCCGATTGGGATACTTCCCATTCATTTCGGTCCACCAAGAGCAGCACGTTATTTCCACGGCCTGCAAGATGGTTACAGACTTGAACAATATGAACACTAGGCCCTTCTTCTCTTTGAAGCTTTTTCTTCGCACTACAATACAAGATTCTCACCGCCTTTCCCTCCCTATACCCTATATATGGCTAACAATTCGGCAGAGTTCCATCACTAATACTGACTCTTCCTGAAATCAAGCCCTTCCCCAAAAGGTGGACGCCCCTTACATGAATATACGTTAGCTTTGTCCATTGTTGCGCAACTGCTAATTCCTCATCGCGAAGCCCATCGTCCAGGAAGAATATAGCTTGATCTTGAACGTACTCCCTAACGAGAGGAAGTGTCCCGAAACGAGCACCTTTTTTGCCGGATGGTCCATCTACTATGATAAAATTGGGTTTTACAGTCAGCAATGATGAAAGTTTATCCGGCGGCAGGGAGTAGCATGGAATGTTCTTACCTTCAATCGCTTGCTCTATGAGAGGAGCATGCAGGACCCTTGCAAATCTATCCAGACCTGCTTCCCGAAGACGCTCTCTGACCAAGAAAGCAACTTCCTCATCCTGTTCGATGGAATACACAAAGACACGGTTAGTACCCTGGTGCAGGTCAACCATGATCCTAGTGAAGCAAATAGTACTTATTCCGCTTCCAAACTCAAGGATTGCCGTTGGCTTCAACTCCCGAAGGGATTTTATAAGAAAATTGATCGTGGAGACATCTAAAGACCAGAGAGAAAATTTATATCCCGCGACTAATCTACGGACGTTATCATCTTCAACCAGCGATCCATCCAGAATCAGCGAATCTTGAAAGTCACATAACTTAGCTATCTCCTTGCCTGCGATCCATCGGAGATAAGATATAAAGAGAAGAGGAACTGGATGTTCTCCTGCAACTAAATGCAATGCTCTTAACAAACACTTTGCCGATAAGGTTCTTATCCAGCGTTCAGACATTAGAAATTTCCCATCGAGACGTGACAAGAACATTCCCTTGATTCCTTTGAGGTAATCGCCCTGTACCGAAAAAGTCTGTAAACTTCACTGAAAATCTCGCCACATCCTCCACTTCTTCTAGGGGCTCAAACCGACCTCTCCCGAGGGCAACTTTGATGGAATACTCCCCAGGAGCTAGCGCAGGGGGCTCAATTTCACATGTTATAACTACATCGCCATAAATTCGGTCAATCCTATGTCTGGAGAAGTAGGTTCCCACTGTAAACACTCGCTGACCGTAAACTGTATTTACACCAATGCCAAATTCCGGATTTGCT
>JACIWP010000070.1 GCA_014360855.1 Anaerolineae bacterium | reverse complement strand
AGAGGGCGCTCACCGCCGCGGCGCTCATCTTCGCCATCCTGAAGGTCAGCCCCACGCCTTTCTGCTTCCTGGATGAAGTGGATGCCATGCTGGATGAGGCGAATGTGGGGCGCTTCCGTGAGGCGCTGAAAAGCCTATCGGGGCAGACGCAGTTCATCGTCATCACGCACAACCGCGGCACGGTGGAGGCGGCGGACACGATTTACGGCATCACTATGGGAGAGGATGGGACGTCGCGCAGTATTTCCCTGCGCCTGGAAGGTAGGGATGTGGAGCCGGCCAACGCCGCATAATGCGGCGCGGCCGGCGAACCTGTGATCAACCGCGTTCCAGCGCCCGCAAGCTGGCGGCGCGCAGCATCTCTTTATCAGGCCAGCCGGCGAACCCTTCGCCGGTGAGATAGGTCCTTCAACCTCCCGAATAATCGGTGCGCTTCTCGGCGTACGGGTCCACGTCAGCCCCGTTGATGCGGATGGTGGGAGAGCCGAAATAGCGCCATTCCGCGGGGTCCATATCCGCTTCCATCACGATCTCCTGAATCTCTGCCTGAACCCCCAGCTCCTCCAGCACCTGGCGCAGGTTCTCCATGGCCTTCGGAGTGGAGGCACAGCCGGGCGAATGCAGGACGCGAATGTGCAACATACTTCCTCCTGAATGTGGGTGATTGTGCCGGCGTTCCGACAGTCGTTATACCGCAGAGCGGCGAATTGTCAAGAATGCTAACAAGATGATGGCGAACTCAGAAATTTGCCAGATTCCTGCCCAAAGTGCTATAATAGTCCAATGCAGGAACGTACGTGATGCATCACGACATCCTGTCATGACAGGGAGGTGATGGCTATGCCAACCTACGTATATCAATGCGACCAGTGCGGGCTGCAGTTCGAGCGTCAACAGAGTTTCTCTGAGCCTCCTTTGACGCACTGCCCGGAGTGCGATGGGACGGTGCGCCGCGTCTTCCAGCCTGTGGGAATTGTGTTCAAGGGTTCGGGTTGGTACTGCACGGATCATCGGGCGAAGTCGCCCACTGCGGTGCCCGGTGAGATCAAGGACAACGGCAACGGGCACAAAAAGGAGAGCGCCGGCGAGAGCACCAAAAAGAGCGAGAAAATCGCCTGCTCCTGCGGCGAGGATTGAGCCCTTCGCCAGCTATCCTCTGCGGAAACCACAAACAGGGCACCCGATCAGGGTGCCCTGTTCTTTTGGCCGGCCTGCTTCGATAGCGCTTTACCGTTTGCCGGATAGGATGCTCGTCACAGGAATGGAGCAGAGGAACTTGAACGGCCCATCGCCGGCGTTCTCGTACGTGTGCTCCACCCCCGGCGGGACGAATGCCACATCTCCTGGCCCCACCTCGTGCCAGGTCTCGCCAATAAGGAGCCGGCCCTTCCCCTCCAGGATGAAATTCTCATGCTCGAAGGGATGGGCATGGCGGGGAGTGTGTCCACCGGGCGCCACCTCGATCAGCCGCATGGCGTAATACGGCGCGCCGTCGTGTTCCTCGTCAATCAGCCAGCGGATGGTGACGCCGGGGGCTTCGTCGCCGAATTCCTGCGCCGGCACCCGTGTGTAATGAACCACTTTGGCCCTGGGTCCTGTCATGGAAAGCCCCTCCTTAGAGATAGAGATGGATGCTTAACGTCCGCAGGTACTGCAGTTTGCGGAGCTGCAGCCGGCGCATCCTCCGCCGCCCGCGCCGGCGCCGTCCCCGCGGCGCACTGCCGCAATGCGCGACAGCATGCGCCGGGCGTTCTGCTTCCCGCACTGCTCGCACTCCACCGGCGCATCCGCCTGACTCATGGGGCGCATCTTCGAGAACACCGCCCCGCAGTCCGGACAGCGATATTCATATATGGGCATGGCCACACTCCGACCAGCAGGATGTGCATATATTGTAGCGCATTGCACGCCGGCGGTCAAAGCGTGAAAAGTACCTGCGTCGGCACCCAACAGCGTATTTGACGCCAACCCTGCTTCTGGCTACAATGCTCCCAAGGCCGGTTGGAGCCGAAAATCTGGCCGGCATAGGGAGGAAGGTTATTTCATGGACCCCGTAGCCCTGCGCATTCCACTGCCTTTCCTGGGCTGGACTCTGGAATTTACCTGGTACGGCATCTCTATCGTCATCGGCGTGCTGGCGGCGGCCCTTTACGCCACCTATGAAGCGCGCCGGCGCGGTCAGAACCCGGAGCCCATCTGGGACATGTTCGTCCTGGTGGTTTTCGTGGGCATCATCGGGGCGCGCCTGTGGTACGTCATC
The DNA here is from genome assembly GCA_014360855.1 of Anaerolineae bacterium. NCBI lineage: Bacteria > Bacillati > Chloroflexota > Anaerolineae > Anaerolineae bacterium. The sequence goes on along the minus strand of JACIWP010000070.1, from coordinate 9,928 downwards.
ACAGCTACCCTCGGCGGCAATCCCTATTACCTTCAGAACCCGATCCAGATTCTCAACGTGCGGGCCGGCGGGCTGAACATCTTCGGCGCCCTGCTGGCCGGCCTGGTGACCATCATCCTGTTCTGCCGCGCCAAGAGGCTGAATTTCTGGATGTATCTGGATTTTGTCGCGCCAGGCGTCCTGCTGGGGCAGGGACTCGCCCGTTGGGGGAACTATGTCAATCAAGAGTTGTACGGCCCGCCCACCACACTGCCGTGGGGCATTCCCATTGACGCTCAGCACCGCATCCCGCCGTACGATGACTTGACCCGCTTCCCGCTGAGCACCCGCTTCCACCCGACCTTTTTGTACGAGACGATCTATGACCTGCTGGCCTTTGGATTGTTGATGTACCTGCTTCGCCGGCTGGGCGAACGCTGGAAAGTAGGCTCGGTGTTCGGGGCATATCTCGTCCTGCACGGCATCGGCCGCTTCATCATCGAGTTTTTCCGCCCGGACCAGCCTCGCATCCCGGGCACCGACTTCAGCTATTCACGGCTTCTGTCGGTGCTGTTCGTCATAGGCGGCGCGGCAGTGCTGTATTGGCGCCAGCAGAGGGCGGAACCGTACCCGGCGCCGGCCGTTCCTGCCGAGGAGCCCCTCGCCATCGTCGAGCAGGAAGAACAAGCCGCTTCTGCCGCGCCGGAGCCGCCGGCAGAAGGGCAGGGGGAGCAGAACGGCTAAGCCTGCTTGCGTATGCCGGGCACGCTTTCCCGTACTACATCAATGTTCTGGGAGAAATCGCCCATGACCTGGATACAGCCGGCCGGCCAGAGAAGGTGGACGGCCGCAGTCATATTCCTGTTATTGATATTGAGCGCAGTGGTGGTGCTGGCCGGGTGTGCCCCCCAGCCCTATACGTTGGCGCCCCTGCCGACCCGCACACCCAAGCCGACCTTCACGCCCACGCCGGCGGCGGATATGTCCGCGCAGGACGACGCCGTCCCACCCACCCCCACCGCGACGGTGATATGGGCACAGCCCACGCCGGCGCCAACCCCGACCTATTCCTCGCCGGCGGCCGCCGAGGTCCCTAAGACCGGCCGCGCCATTTTGGTGGACCAGGACCAGCAGTACATGTACATTTTTGAGGATGGGGTGGAGATCCGGGCCATTCCGTGCAGTACCGGTGATCCCCAGAATCACGGCACCAAGGCCTGGCGCGGTGTGGTGGGAGAGTATGTGGGCACTTTTTACTCGTACGGCACCTATGCGGATTATGCCTGGTACCTGTTCGATGATCACGGGCGCATCATGATCCACGGCGCGCCCTATATCTTCGACGAGAACGGCCAGCGCATTTATCTGGAGCTGGATGCGCTGGGCCGCTATCCCGTTTCCCATGGATGTATCCGCATTCACCCCGATGAAGCGCGCTGGCTGACCTTCTGGAATCCCAAAGGCGTGCCAATCATCATCACGCCGTGGACGGGGAAGCGCTCACTGGCGGAAGCGCCCCGGCACTAGGCCGGCTACTCCTTGGGGATTACCTCATACCTCAGCCAGACCGCGCCGCCTTCCAACCCCATGAAGTGCGACAGCCGAAGCCGCAGGATTTGATGAAGGCCCGTGAGGTCGCTGGCCTCAAAGAGGGTGGGGGTGGTCATGCCGCCGATAGCCAGAGGCGCGATGACTACGCTGATTTCGTCGATGAGGCCGCGCCGCAGGAGCGCGCCGGTCAACTGCGCTCCGCCCAGACATGCCAGCATGCCGATGCGGTAGCGCTCCCAAAGGGCATCCAGCGCTGCCTCGAGGTCCACATGCTCCTCGCCGGCCACAATGTAATGGATGCCTTCCTCGTCCAGATACTCCAGGTAGTCCTTCGGGGTTTTCTTGGAACAAAGGGCCACGGCGGAACGGAACCAGGGCTTGCGCTTGATGAGCGTCCAGTTGATGCGGCCGCGGTTGTCCGGCACGACGATGGCCGGCGCCAACTGCCGTGGGTCAGAGGCCACGATATCCCGCTCGGCGAGGGTGTGCTCCGCCAGGGAGATGAGGGAGGCACTGGTCAGGATGCCCTGCACCCCCAGGTGTCTGGCCAGGCGGTAGTATTCATGCACAGCGGTCGGAGCGATTTCCTCCCAATGGGTCTCCAGCCGGCGGGCAGTGGTCAGGCGGGCGTCCACGCTCATCAGACAGTGCACGATAATCCAAGGTCGCGGCATGATGGCTTGTCGAACCTCCTGTTGCGATGAATTATTGCGCCGGCATTTGGCCGGCTCGCGCCCGCTGGCGGGCCTTGCTTAACTGCACGGCCCAGCGGATGGCCTCGGTGAGACTGCAGGCGCTGGCGCGGAACTGCCAGGCGATGTCGAAGGCGGTGCCGTGGTCCACAGAGGTGCGCACAATCGGCAGGCCCAGCGTGACATTGACGCCGGCGCCGAACCCCAAGAGCTTGATGGGGATCAACCCCTGATCGTGGTACAGCGCGATGACGAAATCAAACTCTCCCTGCACAGCGCGGTAAAAGACCATGTCCGCGGGGAAGGGGCCGCTGACCTGGAAGCCCATTGCCTGGGCCTGACGGATGGCCGGAATGATGATCTCCAGCTCCTCGCTTCCGAAAATGCCCCCTTCGCTGGCATGGGGGTTAAGCCCAGGGACAGCGATGCGCGGCACGCCCATGCCCAACAGCCGGCCCAGCTCATCTGCCAGCCGCACCGCGGTCAGGATGCGTTCCTGGCTGATGAGGTCCAGCGCGGCGCGCAGGGGCAGGTGAGTGCTGAGGATCACCACCCGCAGGGCGCCGGCGCTCATCATCATGGCATATTCGCGGGCGCCGGTGCGCTCAGCGAAGATCTCCGTGTGGCCGGGGTATTCATAACCGGCCAGATTGAGGGCCTCTTTGCAGATGGGGCAGGTGACAACGGCGTCCACTTCTCCCTGCATGGCCAGGTCCGCGGCCGTGATGACGTATTGATAGGCGGCCGCGCCGGCCATAGGGTCTACCATCCCCTTTTTCAGACGCCCCATGTCAATATTGTGCAGGTCCAACACATCCAGATAGCGCGGTTCGAAACGCGCCTGCCCCACGGTGGCGATGGGGTGGACGGTGAAGTTCAGGCGCATGCCGTCCAGCACAGCCTGGATGACCGAAGCATCGCCGACGATGAAGGGCCGGCAGAGCCGGTATGTCCCCACGTCGCACAGCACCCGCACGGCGATTTCCGGCCCGATGCCGGCGGCATCCCCCATCGTGATCGCCACGATCGGACGTTCCGTCTCCCAGAGCTCCCGCATCTTCCTTCCCTCCATGCTCCAAGATCGTTCAATTCTATATAGCCTGGCGCTCATGTCTGCCGCTGTTCATCATTGGGCTGGCTTTCTCTCTGACGGTGCTTTGCTTCCATTCTCCGCGACTGCCAGAACACCAAGGCGATCATGCCGGCGGCGAGCGCCAAAAGCCCGACGCCAGTGCATCCGATCAATACCGAGACCCAATCCAGCGGCGCGTTCATCGGTCAGGCCTCCCCGGAAGAGGAGAGAATGGGGCGCGCGGCACAAACCTTCCCATGCCCGGCGCACCGACAAACTGTCCATGGCGCAGGATGACCCGGCCGCGAAGGAGAACGGTATCTGGGGCGCCGCGCACCTGCCAGCCTTCATAGGGGCAGTAGTCCACACGCTGGTGGAGCGAGCTGGCGGACAGGGTGATTTCCCTCTCCGGATCCCACAGCACGAGGTCCGCATCTGCTCCGACAGCGATGTTCCCCTTGCGCGGCGCCAGGCCAAAGAGGCGCGCCGGCATGGTGGCGCACAGCTCGACGAAGCGGGGCAGGGAGATGCGGCCGGCATTGACCCCGAAATGATATAAGAGCAAGGCGCGAGTCTCGATTCCCGGCAGTCCGTTGGGGATCAGGGTGAAGTTATCCCGGCCGCGCTGGCGGTGGGTGGCGAAGTCCCAGGGGCAGTGGTCGGTGGCGACGGTCTGCACCCTGCCCCACTGCAGGCCCCGCCAGAGAGCGTCCAGATGCCGGCGGGCGCGCAGGGGCGGCGCACAGCAGTATTTTGCCCCTTCAAAGTCCGGCTGGTCATACGCCTGCTCATCCAGGAGCAGATGCTGGGGAGTAACCTCGACGTATACGGTCTGGCCGGCGGCGCGGGCGCGCTCGACCGCCTCCAGGCTCTCGGCGCAGGAGATATGCACGAAGTAAACGGGCACATCGATGGTTGCGGCCAGGGCGAGCACGCGCTGGACCGCCTCCGCCTCGGCGGTGCAGGGCCGGCTGTGAGGATGATAGCGCGGCGCGGTCAGGCCGGCGGCCAGCAAACGCGCCTGCTCATAGGCGATGATGGCATCGTTCTCCGCATGGACGATGGGCAGAAGGCCGTGGGACTTGCAGGTCTCCAGCAGGCGCAGGATATCCTTGTCCTCGACCATTATGTCGGCGTAGGTAGTGTAGAGCTTCAGGCTGGTGTAGCCTTCCTTGGCGAGGGCGGCGATTTCCTCCAGGAACGCCGGCGCACTGCTGTTGCCGGTGAGGTGTAGGGAGTAATCCACTGCCACCTTCCCATCGGCTTCGGCGCGGCGGGCGCCGGCGGCAGCGCGCGGTGATTCGCCGGGCAGTTGTTCGATGAAGTCAATGATAGTGGTGGTGCCGCCGCAGGCCGCCGCCATGGTGCCGGTGAAAAAGTCGTCAGTGGTGACGATATCGCCGGCGGGCATCTGCAGGTGCACATGGACGTCAATCAGGCCGGGGAAGACATACATGCCTCGAGCATCCAGTTCCTCGCGGCCGGGGAGATCGGCGCCGATAGCCGCGATGCGTTGGTCCTCGATGCCGATGTCGGCGCGCGTGATGCCGGCGGGTGTGACGATGGTTCCGCCTCGGACGACCAGGTCAAACATCTTCATGCGGACCTCCGCGCAAGTGGGATGCCGGCCCCATTATACCATTGAGCGCGCAAGCTGTCGAAAGGCACGTTGTTGAGGGTGTTGAAACTCCGCGCCCGGAAGCGGTTTGCCCAAAGCCCTACGCTACGGATGGAGACCTTGTCGTACCCGGTGGGGATTTCCCGGTGAAAAACGTTCCCGCAGGAATATTACCCGCGGGAACGGATGGACCGAGATATATTCAGGGCGGCGGGAGGCAAGACCGCTAGTCCTCCTCTTCCTCCTCCAGTTCCTCGAGCCATTCCTCGAAGATGAGGCCGCACTTGGGGCATTCTTCGGCATCCGCGGCGACTTCGGCGCCGCACTGCGGGCAGGTGTAGACGAACTCGTAGCCGCAGGCACTGCACTTCAGCTCGTCCTCTTCCATGGCGGCGCCACAGCGCGGGCAGACGAGCTGGCCGCATTCGGGGCACTCTTCCTCACCCATGAGCACCTCGGCGCCGCAGGTCGGGCAGACGAAGGCGAATTTCAGGCCGCAGTGGGGACATTCGGTATCCTCGGGGCTTACCACCCCGTTGCATTCCGGGCAGAGGAAATCGAATTCCGCACCGCAGTTGGGGCAGACCGCGTCGGATTCGTCTAGCGCGGCACCGCATTCGGGGCAGAGGGATTGTTCGCAGTAGGGGCAGTGGTCTACGCCGGCCTCGATCTCTTCACCGCAAGCGGGGCACTCCCAGGTGGACTTGTTCATGGGTATGCAGCCTCCTTGACCTTCAGAGGGTCGACGCTGATTATGGACACTACATCAATTTATGCACCGGTTTGGGGAAAAAGTCAATATTTGGGGCAAGCCGGTCTCATGCCATAATAGCTAAGGGATCGGGCACACCTGCTGAAAATTGCATGTTGACCATTGCGCATAGGCCGGCTATACTTTGGTGCGCTACTTATCCAACGCGAGGTGGGGGAATGATGAACTTTCCGCCTGGTTCAATTGTGCGATTCCGGGAACGTGAATGGGTGGTCTTACCCTCCTCTGCGGCAGAGCTCATGTTGCTCCGGCCGCTGACCGGAAATGAACATGAAGTTTGCGGTGTGCATCTCCCCCTGCTGGAAAGCGGGGTCGAGCGGATTGCGCCGGCAAAGTTCCCGCTCCCCAAAGAACAAGATGTCGGGGATACTGTGTCTGCCGAATTGCTTTGGAATGCCGCGCGCCTCACCTTACGGGATGGCGCCGGCCCCTTCCGTTCCCTGGGTCGGATCTCCGTTCGCCCTCGCCCGTACCAGTTCGTGCCGCTCCTCATGGCCCTCCGCCTCCACCCTGTCCGGATGCTTATCGCCGATGACGTTGGCGTTGGTAAAACCATTGAGGCACTGCTGATTGCCCGCGAACTTCTTGCCCGAGGCGAAATCCGCCGCATCGCTGTCCTCTGCCCTCCATATCTCTGCGACCAGTGGCAACAGGAATTGGCAGAGAAGTTTCACCTGGACGCAGTAGTCATTCGCTCCGGCACCGTGGGACAGCTCGAAAGGGAAACCCCTTCCGATCGCAGTATCTTTGAATATTACCCCCATATTGTCGTCAGCGTAGACTATGCCAAGTCCGGCCGGCATCGGGATAACTTTCTGACCCACTGTCCGGAGTTTGTCATCGTAGATGAGGCGCACGGTTCCGCCCAACCCGCCGGCAATCGCCCCAGCCAGCACCAGCGCCACCAACTGCTCCGTGATCTTGCCCGTGATCCGCATCGTCATCTTCTACTCCTCACCGCCACCCCGCACAGCGGTGTGGAGGAGTCGTTCCGTTCCCTGCTGGCCCTTCTGCGCCCCGAGTTTGGCTCCCTGGACTTTCGCAACCTGGAGGATCAACATCGGCAGGTCCTCACCGCCCACCTGATCCAGCGCCGGCGCGCGGACATCTCCTGCTGGTTGGGCACGGAGACCCCATTCCCGAAACGATTATCGGCGGAAGAAACGTACGACCTATCCCCCCAGTATGCCAAGCTGTTCCAACAGGTATTTGCATTCAGCCGGGAGCTGGTGCGCAGTGGCGAGACGCTCACAGGTTGGAAACGCCGTATCCGCTATTGGTCGGCGCTCGCCCTGTTGCGCTGTGTGATGTCCAGCCCAGCCGCTGCCCGCTCGGCCCTGGAAAAACGGGCCGCCGGCGAGGAAGCGATAGATGTTGAGGAAGGAGACTCGGACGAGACCTACGCTCCCTATATTTACGAGTCCTCAGAGACAGAGACAGTGGACATAGCCCCGGCCCATATTGTGGGAGAGGGGGAACGGGAAATGGGAGAAACCGACCGCCGCCGGCTGCGCCGGTTTGCCCAATGGGCCTCGGAGCTTATTGGTACTGACGATGACCGCAAAATGGTGCGCTGTGCCGAGATTGTCGCTGACCTCCTCCGAGAGGGACACACTCCGATCGTCTGGTGCCGCTATATCGCTACCAGCGATTACCTCGCCCAGGCGCTTCAACACCGCCTGCCGGCGCTTCTCCCAGCGGAACTGGGGCAGAAGGTGCGGGTGATCTCAGTGACCGGCGCCCTCTCCGAGGACGAGCGCCGCGAACGGGTTGCGGAGCTGACCCGCTTTCCGGTGCGTGTACTTGTGGCAACAGACTGCTTGAGTGAAGGCATCAACCTCCAAGAACACTTTACGGCCGTAGTCCACTATGACCTGCCTTGGAACCCCAATCGTCTGGAGCAGAGAGAGGGGCGGGTGGACCGTTTCGGCCAGTCGGCTCCCGAGGTCAAGGCTGTTCTTCTCTATGGCCGGGATAATCCAGTGGACGGCGCGGTGCTGGATGTCCTTCTGCGGAAGGCGAAGGAGATCTATGCTTCCCTTGGGGTTACCGTTCCTGTGCCGATGGACAGCGAGACAGTCATGGAGGCGGTGCTGAATGCCCTGTTCTTCCGCGCGCCCCAAAGCCGGCAATTGGCCCTGCCGCTGATGGACCTGAACGTAAATGACGCCCAACAGGTGGACGTAGCGACACTGCACCGCCTTTGGCAGGAGGAAGCCGAGCGGGAGCAGGAAAACCGCACCCGCTTCGCTCAGCACGCCATCCGCCCTGAGGATGTGGCCCGGGAACTGGAAGAGACCGATGCCATCCTGGGTGATTCGCGGGCCGTGGAACGCTTCGTGCTTAACGCCTGCCAGCGCTTGGGTGCCGTAGTCCATCAGATGAATAACGGGGTGTGGCGCCTGAGCAATCTGGGCGAGCTTCCCGAAATGGTGCGCATTCACCTGCCGGCGGAGGCCCAGCAATCCGGGGAATGGCGCGTCTGCTTCGAAATGGTTCCCTACCGCAGGAATACGTCCGCCGCAATATTGGGCCGGCATCATCCCTTCGTCGAGGCCCTGGCGCGCTATTTGCTGGAAGCCGCACTCACCCTTGGCGCACAGGCCCCGGTCCCACGCTGCGGCGTGGTGCGAACCACGCAGGTGACCCGTCGGACGGTGCTCTTCCTTCTGCGGCTCCGCTTCCTGATCCACGACCCTCCCAAGCCTTCGCTCTTGGCCGAAGAGGTGTTGGTTACCGGCGTGAGGGGACTGCCGCCAGGCAGTGTGGAATGGCTGGATGATCCAGGGGAGGGACACAACCATTTGGGAGACACCACGTTGTCCCTGTTGGAGAACCTTCAGCCGGCGGAGATCATCGACCCAAACGAGCGAAGAGCGTCGATCCAAGAGGTGTTGGATGCCTGGCCGGCGCTTCAAGAAGGTGTGCGCTCGTTGGTGGAACAGCGGGCACGCCGCCTCCAGGATGCGCACTGCCGGGTGCGGGCCGCCGCCGGCCTGAGCTCCTCTGTCCAGGTTGAACCTCACTGGCCACCGGACCTGTTGGGTATCCTGGTCCTTCTGCCAGTACCGAAGGGGGTGGCTCGATGAAACGCTTCCCGACGCTGACGGTTGAGGGCGGACTTCTGGCCGCCGACCTGATCGAGGAAATCGCCGCCGGCGCCGCGCCGGGACAGCGGCCGGCTGACTTTGGCCTGGACAGCCGCCGGCATCTTTCCGACGAGATCGCCGCCGTCTGGGGGGCGGCTCGCGGCCACTGGCAGGCCTTTCGCATGCGCCTGGAAAAACTGCCGGAAGGCGAACCCGCTACTTCCGTCACCCGCGACCAGTGGCTGTTACCTTTCCTCTCCCTGCTGGGCTACACGCTTACCTATACCCCCGGCGCGGCCGAGGTGGACGGCAAGTCCTACGCCATTTCCCATCGCGCCCTGGCCCCGGACGGCCAAGAGGGTTTCCCCGTTCATCTGGTGGGGTACCGCCAAATGCTGGACCGCCGGCCCGAAAGCGGCCCAACCCGTATGGCCCCCCATTCCTTGATGCAGGAATTCCTCAACCGCAGTGAGCACCTCTGGGGCATCGTCTCGAACGGGCGCACCCTGCGGGTACTGCGGGATTCCCTGCGCCTGCGCCGGCCGGCGTACCTCGAATTTGACCTGGAGCAGATGATGGAGGGCGAGCACTTCGCCGACTTCGCCCTCCTCTTCCGCCTCCTCCACCGCTCCCGCCTCCCCCGCACGCCCGAAGAGGCCGATCAGTGCTGGCTGGAGCAGTACTACCGGCAGACCCTGGAGCAGGGCGGCCGGGTGCGCGATCGCCTGCGGGACGGCGTGGCGGAAGCCTTACAGCTCTTGGGCAGTGGCTTCCTGGCGCATCCGAGCAACGTTGGTTTCCGCAAGCGGGTGCAGGCGGGAGAGGTGGACCCCGTCGCGTTTTACGGGCAGCTACTGCGCCTCATCTACCGCCTCCTGTTCCTCATGGTGGCAGAGGAGCGCAACCTGATCAGCTCCAGCCCCTTGTACCGGCAGTATTACAGCCTGTCCCGCCTGCGCGAGCTGGTCCATGTGCGGGAGGCGTACAATGGATATCCGGACCTCTGGCTGGGTCTGCAGGTCACCTTCCGCCTGTTCCAAGAGGAGGACGTAGGCCGGCATTTGGGCGTTCCGCCGCTCAACGGCGACCTTTTCGACCCCCAAGGGACAGGCCTGTTGGAAGACCTGCGGTTAACCAACCGTGATCTGCTCCGGG
>JACIWP010000069.1 GCA_014360855.1 Anaerolineae bacterium | reverse complement strand
AGCTGATTCAGCGGGCGATAGAACTGCTGGTGAACAGCCGGCGGGCGGTGGCCCTGACCGGCGCCGGCATCAGCACCCCCTCGGGCATCCCCGATTTCCGCAGTCCCTCTTCAGGGCTGTGGAGCCAGGTCAATCCCATGGTGGTGGCCTCGAAGTGGGGCTTTCGCGCCAACCCCCAGGCGTTCTACGAATGGATCGCCCCCTTGGCAGAGCAGATGCTCACCGCCTTACCCAACCCGGCCCATCTGGCCCTGGCGGAGCTGGAAGGGCTGGGCAAACTGCATGCCGTCATCACCCAGAACATTGACAGCCTGCATCAACGCGCCGGCTCTCAGCGGGTGCTGGAACTGCACGGCCATGCACGGCAGGCCCTCTGCGTGCGGTGCCAGCACGAAGTGCCTGCTGACCAGGTGCTGGAGCAGTGGCGGATCACCCAGCGGGTGCCCCGCTGTCCAGAGTGCGGAGGGGTGCTGAAGCCGGTGGTGGTGCTTTTCGGCGATCTGCTCCCCCACGATGTCTGGCAGACGGCGGAGAACGAGGCCCGGCACTGCGACGTGATGCTCATCGCCGGCTCATCCCTGGAAGTCGCGCCGGCCTCGGACCTGCCGCTGATGGCCTATCACGCCGGCGCCCGGCTTATCCTGGTCAATTACCAACCCACCCCGCTGGATCATCTGATGGAAGTGGCGCTGTACGCCGATGTGGCGGAGGCCCTGCCGGCCATCGCCGCCGGCGTGCGGGAAGCGCTAAAATAGGCGGCACGGTGACGTCATGCTCCTACAGAGGGACGCGAAAAAGGGCCCACGCACTGCGGGCCCTTTTTGCATTCCCCAAGGCGGGGTGATCAGCGGTTGCGGATGACCAGCGGCAGGGCCCCCACCCGATCCACCAGGGACAGGGTGATGTCGCAGTAGCCCAGCCGGTTGATGACGCCGGCCCCGCCGTCCACGATAACGGTGGCGCGGTAGGTGCCCAGCGTCAGGCCGGCGGTCTCAATGGCCAGGTAGATATCCGCCGGCGTCGTCCCATGGGTCGGATAAATGGTCAGCCACTCCACCGCGGAGAGCAGGACCTTCTTCCCGTTGACCACCGCTTCCAGCCCCTCGTCGGTGACACGAACGCTCTCCACCTGATGGGCCTGGGCCTGCAGGGCATCCCACTGATCCTTGAAGATGACGGTGGCGTACCAGTGGATGCCGCCGGCGCCGCCGCCGGCCTGGGTCACCCGCAGGGCACGCTGTGGGATGGCGCGCCCGGGCTTGGAGACAATGTTGATGGTGTTGGGGGTGACCTGCATGGTGGGCGCTACCACGGTCACGGTGACCGGCACGCTGACCGGGCTGTTGGCCACGCCGGCGCCGCCGCTAATGACGATGTTGGTGGTCAGGGTGCCGGCCGACACCCGTTCTGCCACCACTGCCACGTTGATGGTGCCGGGGGTCTGCCCGGAGGTGGGCCAGATGGACAGCCAGTCCACCTGTGGGTTCAACTGCGCCGTCCAGGAGATAGCGCCGGTGGCGGTGGCGTTGGTGACGGTGAGGGTCTGGGCCGGCGGCGCGGAGCTCCCATACTCCATTTGGAAGGTCAGCGAGGTCGGGGAGACCTCCAGGCGCGGCCCGGTGACGATGCCGGTGCCGCCGTCCACATCGCCGGTGGCGAACATCGCCCGGTACGAGCCGCTCTTGGACCAGATGATGGAGGTGGAGGTGCCCGATGTGCCGGGCCGATAGGCGCGCACCAGGTTGTCCTTGAGGATCAGCACATCACTGCGGCCGTCGGCATCGATGTCGCCGGAGCGGATGTCCATCCAGCCCTCGCCGATGACCTCGTCCAGGCTGATGGCGGTTCCGTAGCGGTCCACACCATAGAGGCCGGCGTGGGGCGGGGGCACGTTGCGCAGGAGCCCGACCTCGTCCGCGCCGTCGTTATCGTAGTCAGCCATGGTCACCCAGCGGAAGGCGGTGCCGAAGCCGGTGGAATAGATGGATTCCAGACCTTGCCCTACCCCCTTGACGCGCAGGAGCACGAAGTTAGTGCCCTGGACGGAGCTGATGTTGCGCACAGCGGCGATGTCGTCCAGGCCGTTGTTATCGGCGTCGCCGGCGGCGATGCGCTCAAAGTAATAGCCGTACGATTCTTGGGCGATGGTCTGGCCGGTCTGGGCGTTCAGCACCAGGATGAGGCCTTGGGTGGTGGGGACTTGCTGACGGGTGAGCGCTAGTTCCGCCCGGCCGTCGCCGATGAAGTTGCCGGCGGCCATGTCCGCCCACTGGGCGCCGAACTCCAGGTCCTGGAGCAGGGTCCATTGGGTGCCGGCCTCGTTGCCATCATAGACCAGCAGACGCGCCTTAGCCGTGGCAGTGTTGTCATCACGCAGGAGCATCAGCTCATCCCGGCCGTCGGCGTCAATATCGGCCGCCACCGCCTTCACCCAGTTGAAGCCGGACAGCACCTGTTCGAAGGTGACCTTGGTGCCGGCCGTCGGGAAGGGATCATATATCTTGGCCCGCGAGCCGCCGAGCGCCACAATTTCATCATCGCCATCGCCGTTGAAGTCGCCCGTGGTGACGAAGTTCCATCCCCCTTCGGGGGAGGTCCAGGTGGCAGGGTCTGTGCCGCTGGAATGGAAGGGGTCTTCCACCTGAATGTAGCCGTCGCTCCGGATCAACACCACTTCGTCGTCATGAGCAACCGCCGCGATGCCGGGAGGGATGGTGATGTCCTCTGTCTCTCCCTGTCCCATCGCCGGCGGCACCAGCGCCATGAGCACGAGCAGTGCCAGCAGACCGAGCGTCGCTACCAGTCTTGCGGATTTGCGCATTTTGTACCCTCCAGATTTGGTAATGCTTGGGCTTTCCGTTCGAACTCAGCGAGCAGTACAGCAGGGGCGGACATACCAGGATGCCGTAATCAGCCCGGCGATGGCATCGGCCGGATTATAACACAGCGCACAGGGTACGGCAAACCTTTCCGCCGGCCGGCGTGCCGTGCGGGCTACCTGGGCAACAGCATCTGCCAGGTGCCGTCGAAGAAGATGGCGAACACCTGCCCGCGGTCGTTGTGCCAGGCCAGGCCCCGCTCAAAAGGCTGAAGCACGGCCCGGTAGCCGCGCTCCGGCTCCAGGCCCCAGCCCAGCCGGCCGCGCACCTCGGGGTACGTGCACCAGACCAGGCCGAAGCCGCGTTTGGGCTGAACCATGCCGGCCGGCGCCGGCGCCTGACAGGCGTACTCTTCCGGCCCCGTCCATGCATCCGCCACCGCCATATAGCCGCCGTCGCCCCACAGCACGTAAATCTGCCGCACATCCCCGCGCCAGAACATGAGGCCGTGCTGGAAGGGCTGTTCCGCCATGTCAATCTCCACCTCGGCGTCGGTCGGACAGCCCAGCAGGGATGTGTCAAAGGTGCGGAAGGCAGGGGCAACGGGGCGCGCGCAGGCCGTCGGAGTCGGCGCCGGCGTGGGTACCAATGGAGTGGGAGCGGAGAGCGCGGCCGGCGAAGGCGTCAGCGTCGGCCAGGGCGACGGCGTGGGCACGGCGGTGGGCGCCGGCGGCGCGGGGACCGGCGCATCCTGCACCACCAGCACCTTGCCCTGGATGCCCACTGCGACATAGACGCGCCGGCTGACCGCGTCGGCCGTGATGCTCGCCGGCGGCTCCGGGAGCATTATGCGCGCCACCTCCCCCAGCGTGCGGGCGTCCAGCACCAACAGTTCGCCCTGGGGCGTGCGCTGTGTTCCAGCGGCTGGGATCTGGCCGGCGATGAACAGGTGATGGGTGGCCGGCACATAGGCGATGTCTATCGGCATGGCATCCAGCCGGCGCTCCGACAGATGGGCCAGGGAATCCAGGTCGTCCACGTACAGGCGGTAGCTGGAAAAGTGGACGGCCGTGGAGTACAGCCGCCGGCCATCCACGTCCAGCCAGATCGCGGTGGTGCTGACCCCGCCCAGGTAGCCGGGCAACTGCTCCCCGGTGCGCAGGTCCAGGACATAGATGACCATGCCGCCGTTGGAACCGGGGATGCCGTTAAAGGCCACCATGAAGGCGCGCTGCTGGACCGGGTCCACCCAGGTCTCCACCGGCTCCACCGGCATGTTCCATACGGAGAGGGGCGTGATGCGGAGCGCGGAGACCGCCTGCAGGGAGGCGGCATGGATGACGTGCGTGCCGGCATATACCCTTTCCTGCGACGCATCCACTGCCACCGCCAGCGGCGCATGGAGCGGCACATTCTCCAGCGGCACCATCTGGGCGGAGACGACGTCCGGGTCCACCACCGCCAGGGAGCGGCCGGCCTGGCTGACAACGTACAGCGTCCCCCGCACCGGGTCCAGGGCCATGTCAGAGGGGTTGGGCAGGTCTATGAGATGATGGGCCTGCAGATTGGTATCCATGTAGTGTACGGCGCCGGCCGCCGGCAGGGCCACATATACCCGCTGGCGGGCGCTGTCCGCCTCCATATCGCTGGGTATCAGCGCGGTGGGGATCCAGCCCGTGGCTGAACCGGTGTCGAGGTCAATTGCCACCACGTTGTGGTCGCCCCGATTGGCGGCGAAGAGCCGCCGGCCGCTGTCATCCAGCGCCAGCGCGGTGGTGCCGTTCCCCACGGGAAATGTACGGGTGGTCTGCAGGGTCGCGGCGTCAATCTCCCACACTGCCCCGTCCCAGGAGCAGGCCGCGTACAGCCGGCCGGTGATGGGATGAACCAGGGCCTGTCGCGGGTCCTGCCCGATGGCCGCCCTTCCAACCAGGGCGCCCGTGCCGATGTCAAAGGCTGCCATCCAAGAGGTGCTGGTAGATTCGTCGTAATCGTTGACGTACCAGCGTCCCAGCTTTTCGTCCAGGGCCAGCGTCTGGTACGATTTGGTGTACTGGTCCACCACGATGTCCTTGCTCGTCAAGTCAAAGCCCAGCACCCGCTGGAATCCCACAGCGAGCAGGATATTGCGCGCCGCATCCAGGGCCATGGAATAGGCGTAGAAACCTTCCGGCGTCTGGAAAGAGCCGAGCACGGTGCCCGCCGGCATCTGCCAAATATCTATGCGGCTCAGGCCCGAATACCCCACATACAGCCGGTCGCCGGCGGCCAGCAGGACCGTCGGGGGCGCCGGCAGGGGCCAGGTCTTCTGCAGGGCATCGTTTTCGATGAGATAGAGCTGGTTCGGCGACTCGCTGGCGGCATAGAGCCGGCGCGCTGCCGGCGATGCGGCCAGTGCCACCGGGTAGCCTTCCAGGGAGATGCCGCCCACCACGGCGCGGCCGTCCTGCGCGACCAGCAGGACGGGGTCCTGCCGGCAGAGGATGTACAGCTTGCCGTTCATCCAGCTCAGCGCCACCGGTTCGCGCCCGAAGGCCGGCTGGTCACTGAGGCGTATCTCTTCCAGGAGAGCGATACCGCTCGCCGGCGTGGGCGAGGGTGATGGCGCGGGCGCCGGCGATGTGGGAGGCAGAGCAGTGGGGGGCGGAGCCGGCGTGAAGGTGGGCGAGGGAGCCGCAGGCGTCGGACTGCTGGTAGCGGTTGGGGTGGGGCTGGCAGGGATGCCTGGCCGACAGCCGGCCATCCCGATCGTGAGAATGACCAGTACGATACCAATCACTATTTTCCCTGACCATTTTCCAAGGGGGGTGCTCATCTCTGCGCTCCGTATTGCGGTTCTGGTGTGCGAGGCGCGGGGCGTGCACGGCGGGCATGCTTGCGCGTCGACATATTCGATGCTATCATGCCGGCAAACCTGGCGATTGTCAATTTGCATCCTGATAGCTCGATCAAGGGAGCGGACCAATGGTAGCGAACAGCCGGGACCTGGTCATCGCCGGCCTCCTGCGCCGGCTCGCCCGCATGCAGCAACTGCTTATCGTGGCGCGCATCCTGAACGAGACGCTGGACCTGGAAACGCTCCTGCGCTACATCGTGGAGACGGCCGCCGATTTGACCCAGACGGAGGCCGGCTCGGTGCTCCTGCTGGACAGCAAGGGCGAGCATCTCCGCTTTGCCGCCGCCACCAACATCAAGCCCAGTGCCCTGCGGGAGCTGACCGTGCCGATGGAAAACAGCGTGGCCGGCTGGGTGCTGACCACCGGCAAGGCGATGACGATCCCGGACATCCACCGGGCCGATTTCTTCTACGAAGGGGTGGACGAGGTGTTGGGGTTCCATACCCGCTCCATCATGGCGGTGCCCCTGGAAATTCACGAGCGCCGCATCGGCGTGCTGGAAGTGGTCAATAAGATCGGCGACCGCCCCTTCACCGATGATGATATGGAATCGCTGATGATCCTGGGGACGCTGGCGGCGGTTTCCATCGAGAACGCCCGCCTGTTTCAGCAGAGCGATCTGATCTCGGATGTGGTGCATGAACTGCGCACACCGCTGACCTCGATTATCGGCTACAGCAAGATGCTGTTGATGATGGACAATGTGCCGGCCGCCATGCAAAAACAGTTCCTGGAGACCATTCATCGCGAGGCCAGCCGGCTGGGCGACATGGTCAACACCTACCTCGACCTGGCACGCCTGGAATCGGGACGGGCACAGCTTCACCGGGAGGATGTGGACCTGAATGAGGCGGCGCGCGAGGCGGCGGAACTGATGCACCCACAGGCGGCGGAGCGGGATATTGAGCTGACGCTGGAGCTGAGCGCGCCGGCCTGCACAGCCCATGTGGACAAGGCCCGCCTGCATCAGGTGCTGGTCAACCTGCTGAGCAACGCCATCAAATACAACCGCCCAGGCGGGAAGGTACACCTGGCGGTGACACCGATCGGCGGCCAAGCCCGCATCCGCGTGCAGGACACCGGCGAGGGCATTCCCCCGGATATCCTCCCGTATATCTTCGACAAGTTTTTCCGCGGCGAGGAAAAGGAAGGTCAGGCGAAAGGCACCGGCCTCGGCCTCTCCATCGCCAAACAGATCGTCGAAATGCACGGCGGCTCCATCGAGGTGCAGAGTGTGCCCGGCGAAGGGAGCACCTTCACCGTCATCCTGCCTTTAGAGACGTCCTGAGCCGGCGGAACGTTCCCGCAGATTACGCGCACCCGATGCGCAGGAGGACTTTCAGCGCGCCGCGCCGACCGGCATGGGCAAAGGCCTCCTCCGCCTGCGCCAGCGGGTAGACGGCCTCGATGAGCGCCTCCACCTCGACCTGCCGGCGCGCGAGCACGCGCAGGGCCGGCGCGAACGGCCCACAGCGCGAGCCGATGATGCGCACCTCCTTCACCACTGCCTCGCTCAGGTTCAGCGGATGGACGCCGGCGAAGGTGCTCTTGAGGATAACGGCGCCCTGCGGGCGGACCTGCCGCAGTGCCTCCTGGATGCCCTCCGGCCGGCCGGTGCACTCGATGACGACATCGGCCAGGCCCTGCAGGCCGCCGGGATCATCCATAGGGATAATGCCCCGCTCCCGCAAGATGCGCCAGCGCTCCGGGTGATGTCCGAGCACGAAGGCCTCGGAGCCGGCCAGGGCCACTGCCTGGGCGACCAGCAGGCCCAGCTTCCCATCCCCGAGGACCAGCACCCGATCCGCCGGCCCGATGGCCCCCGTCTCCAGGACCTGCAGGGCGGCGGCCAGCGGTTCCGTGAAGACCGCCATCTCGTCGGATATCTCGTCGGGGACCGGATGCAGGTTCTCCGCCGGCAAAGTCAGATATTCGGCGAAGGCACCTTCATACCCGCGCAGTCCCAGCACCCGCCGCTGAAGGCAGTGCTTGCGCAGTCCCCGCCGGCACATGGCGCATTCCCTGCAGGCGATGGTGATCTCCCCCACCACTCGCCGGCCGACCCAAGCAGGGTCTGGATGCGCGGCGACCGTCCCGACGAACTCATGGCCCGGGATGCCGCGGAAGCCGGGCACATAGCCGCGCAGTAGTTCGATGTCGGTGGCGCAGATGCCGGCGGTGTGCACCCGCACCAGCGCCTCCCCCTCCCGCGGGGATGGCATGGGAAGGTTGTCGCGCACCTGGAGGGTGCTGGCCTCAAGATATATGCCCCGCATCCTTGTCTTCCTCAGCGTTTGATGCCAGTGAGGGTGATCTGCCCCTGCGAGATCGTGACATCCGCAACGCACATGGGCGGGTCCTGGCGATAGGCATCGCTCCACTGGTCGAGCTGGTCCTGGAACTGCTGTTTGACAGCCGCCGGCGCCGGCAGGGGACCCACCAGGACCTGGGTGATCTCCACATCCAGCCAGCAGTCCGCGGCGGAGATCCGCGCTGCGGCGGCGACGGGCACTTCCAGGCCGTCGATGTTCGCCCGGCCGGCGATGCGCACCTGGTCGGGGAGGAGCTGTACGTCATTCAGTTGGTATCCCTGTGCCGGCGCGCCGGCCAGGCCGGCCAACAGTTCCGCTTCCAGCTCCTGCTCGCTCATGGTCACCTGCAGGAGCTGGCCGGCCGGCGCATTCTGCCAGGCCTGCTCCAGCTCGCCCAATGTCGGGTCCACCAGGACGATGGGTGGATACGGGCCGGCGGTGACGCGCACGGCAGGGGTCCGCAGGATCAAAGGCGTCGGTGTAGAGAGGCTTGTCCGCTCCCGCACCTTCTGCAGCAGCCACCAGCTCCCCGCCATCGCCAGCAGGCTGAACAGCAGTACCACCGCCAGCAGTCCGATGAGACAGCCCCTCCTGCTTTTCATGCCATCACTCCATTGCCTCTAGTTGCGCGAGAAGCTCTTTGAATTTCCCCAACGAGGCGCGTGTGATGGGTCCCGCCGGCAGGTACCGGCACGGCGCCGAGGCGCGGGTGGACACATCGAACGTGCCGATCCTGCGCGCCAGCGCGGTGACCTCGGTCTTGTCCATGCCAATGAGCGGCCGCAGAATGGGTTTCTCAATGCCCCAGGAGATGACCTCGATGTTGTCCAGCGTCTGGCTGGCGACCTGGCCCAGGGAATCGCCCATGACGATGGCCTGGGCGTCCAGCTCTTTGGCGATGCGCACCGCTTCCTGGAGCATGAGCCGCTTGCAGAAGACGCAGGTCCAGCGGCCGGCGCCCAACTGATACAGCTTGCGCAGGGCCGGCTCCAGCACCTCCGCATGGGAGAGCACAATGGGCCGCATCTCCCACCCATAGGAATACTGGGCCAGGATCTCGCAGTTTTCCAGCGCTTTCTCCGTCTCCACCGTGCCCTGGGTGAAGTGCAGGGGGATGACGCCGCATCCCCGCTTCAGCATCATCCAGGCCGCCACCGGCGAATCAATGCCGCCCGATATCAGGGCCACCACGCGCCCGGAGACCGGGATGGGCAGGCCGCCCGGGCCGGCCAGGATGTCGCTGAACATCAGCACCCGGTCGCGGCGCACCTCGATGCCCAAGATGAAATCGGCCGGCCCCTTCAGCCTCACGGTTGGGCCAAAAGCCTCCTTGACCGCGCCTCCCACCTGGTAGTTGATCTCCGGCGAGGTGAGCGGGAAGCTTTTATCGGCGCGGCGCGCCTCGGTGCGAAAGGTATGCTGAGGCCCCAGCCCGAACTGCGCCGCCATGCGCAGGGCCTCGGCCTTCATGGCCTCCAGGTCCCTGGGCACTTCGGCCACCTGGCTGATGGAAACGATGCCGAAAACCCGCTGGAGGACAGGAAGCGCGGCCTCCGGCTGGTCCGTTTCCACATAGATGCGGCGGTCCTCCTCGCGGACCTCGCCGGCGATGCCGTTTTTGCGCAGGGCGGCGCGGATATTGCGCCGGAGCTGGCGCGTGAACATGCGCAGATTTCTGCCCTTTAGCGCGATCTCCCCATACCGCACCATCAACAGTGCCATAGCACTCTCACTCCTTCCAGATAGATAAAGGGGGCCAGTACTGCTGGCCCCCATGATTGCGACAATGTCAGGCCGTCGGGCGGATATCTCAGGCGGCCGCCCGTTTGTCGGCCCGCCGGCGGAACAGCCGGCCAAAATCTCCCAGCTCCCAGGAGACCAGCAAGGGCACGGCGTTAAAGATGGAGGAGTAGGTGCCGCTGATCATGCCCACCAGCAGGACGGAGGCGAACTGCTTCATGGTCTGGCCGCCGAAGAGCAGGATGGCGACCAGCACGAAGATGGCGTTCAACTGGGTGGCCAGGGAGCGGTGCAGGGTCTCCAGCAGACTGCGGTTGACGATCACCTCGAAGGGTTCGCCGCGGCGCTTGGGGATGTTCTCGCGGATGCGGTCGAACACCACGATGGTGTCCTGTACGGAGAAACCGATGACCGTCAGGATGGCGGTCAGGAAGAGGGCATCCACCTCCCAGCCGGCGATGAGGCCCATCAGGGCGAAAAAGCCAGAAGCCACCAGCACGTCGTGCACCATGGCGGCGATGGCGCACACGCCGTAGCGGAAGGCGTTGGGCACGCGGCGGAAAGCCAGGATGATGAAAACCAGGATGACGAGGGCCGCGGCTATGGTCGCGATGAAGGCAGTACGGGTGACGAGGGCGCCGATGGTGGGGCCGACCAGCTCATACCGCAGTTCTTCCGCCTTCCCGAACTTGTCAAACAGGATCTGGGCGATCTGCGTCTTGACCTCCGGCTCCAGCGGCTTACAACGGATGAGGGCGGTGTAGCCGTCCGTGGTGGTCTGCACCGTGGTATCGCTGTAGCCCTGGTCCACGAACACCTCGCGCACTTCCGCCGGCGTCACTGGCTGGGGGAAGCGCAGTTCCCACAATGTGCCGCCGGTGAAATCAATGCTCAGGCGGAAGAGGGTGCCGAACCGCGTCAGCGAGATGATCATGGCGATGATGCCCAGGGTGATGAGCACGCTCGAGAGTAAGAAGTACCATTTCCGTTTTCCGACGATGTCAAACATGGAGCCTCCCTGCGAACATGTCCATGAGTTCTTCAGCGCTTCCCATCCGCCGGCCTACGCACCCAACAGCCACTTCTTTTCCCGCAGTTTCTCACCCGTGAGCGAGAAGAGGGTGATGATAAAAGTGCGGGTCACGGTGATGGCGGTGAACATGCTGATGAGCACACCGATGAAGAGCGTGACGGCGAAGCCCTTGACCATGCTGGCCCCGTAGTTGGAGCCGAACCAGTACAGGATGACACAGGTCAGCAGGGTCGAGATATTGGAGTCGCGGATGGAAGTCCAGGCGCGGGAGAAGCCGGCCTCAATGGCGCTGTGGAGCGGCCGGCCGGCGCGCAGTTCCTCCTTCATGCGCTCGAAAATGAGGATGTTGGCGTCCACCGCCATGCCGGTGGAGAGCAGGAAGCCAGTGATGCCCGGCAGGGTCAGCGTGACCGGCACGAGCTGATAGATGGCCAGGTTCAGCAGTGCGTAAATCAACAGGGCCATATCCGCCACGGAACCCAACAGGCGGTAGTAGGAGAGCATGAACAGGAGCACGACGATGAGGCCGATGATGCCGGCGCGCAGACTGCGCTGGACCGAGTCCTGCCCCAGCGTGGGGCCGACGGAGCGGGTCTCGACCACCTTGAGGGGCACCGGCAGGGCGCCGTAGCGCAGTTGAATGGCCAGCCGCTGGGCCTCTTCCAGTTTGAAGCCCTGCTGGCTGGTGATGCGGCCGCGCCCTTCGGTGATGGGGGTCTCGATGCGCGGCGAGGAGATGACCACTTTATCCATGGTGATGGTCAGGAACTTGCCGACGTTCTTGCGGCTGAAGTCCGCCATGATTTTGGCGCCTTCGTCGGTCAGCTCGAACTCGATCTCGGGCCGGCCGTACTCATCCGTGCCCACGCGCGCCGACTTAAGGTGCCGGCCGGTCATGATGGTGGTGAAGACCTGGTCGGTGATGGTGGCCGGCGTGGGGGTCGCTTCGGGAGCGGCTTCGGCGGTGGGGGTTGGCTGTGCACCCTCCTCGGCGGTGCTGTAGGTGGTGCGGATGACGGTGCCTTCCGGCAAGGAGAGGTCCCCCGTGTCCACGAATTCCAGCAGACCGGTACTGCGCAGGGTCTGGATGGCGGCGTCCGGGTTCTCGATGCCCGGAAGCTGGACAATAATGCGGCGGTCGCCCTGGAGCTGGACGAGCGGCTCGGTCACGCCGAGGGCGTTGACGCGGTTCTCGACGATGGTTTTGGCGGCTTCCATGGCGTCCAGGGTGACGGTCTCGCCGGCCGGCAGGTCCGCCTCCAACAGCAGTTGTGTGCCGCCCCGCAGATCCAATCCGAGATGGATGTAGATATCGCGGTCGAAGCGCCAGGAGCCAATCTTGATATGGATGCCGGGGTTATTGGGCAGGACAACCCAGAGGGCAAAGGCCGTAAGCAGGATAATGACGATCAGGAGCACGATGTTTCTCTGACTCATGTACCAGCGATCCTCC
>JACIWP010000068.1 GCA_014360855.1 Anaerolineae bacterium | reverse complement strand
CGGTCTCCGGCTTGGCCGCCCAGCATACATTGGCGCGCACCACCACCTTCGCGCCGTCCCGGATGAACGAGCGCAGTCCACCGACGGCATCAATCGCCTCTTTCAGCATGTCATAGACGACGCGCACCGCATCTTCGCCGTAATCCCCCGGCGTACCTGGGATGACGTCGCGATGTGCGACATACACCTTGGGTTTTTCCATCACATCATCTCCCTTTCCGCCGGCCGGCTCTGCCGCTCACGGCACGACGACCACCCGGCCGAGGATCTCCCCTCTCCGCAGGGCCTCCAGCGCCTCGTTGACCTCCTCCAGCCGATAGCGGTTGGTGATGGCGCCGCGAATCTTGCCCTCCTCCATCAGCCGGATCACCTCCACCAGGTCCTGCTTGGTGTTCGCCCGACTGCCCACGATGCGCTTCTCCGACAGCACAATGTCCGCCGAATCCGCCGTGAAGGGCTTGTCCGGCGCATACCCCACCAGGGTCAATACTCCGCCCCGACGCAGGAAGCGCAGATCGGCGGCAATCGTTTCCGGCAGGCCAACGAACTCCAGCACCGCATGGGCGCCCAGACCGTCGGTCAGTTCTTTCACCCGAGAGACCACATCTTCCTGGCGCGAATGGATGGTGACGTCCGCGCCCCACTGCCGGGCGAACTCCAGCTTGTCCTCCGCCACGTCTACGGCGACGACCCTGGCGCCGGCCAGTTTCAACAACTGAATGGCATGCACGCCCAACCCGCCGGCGCCGACCACTACCACCGTCTGGCCAATTTTCACCTCGGCGCGCCGGCACACCGCATGCCAGATGGTGGCGATGCAGTCCGCCAACAGAGCGACCTGTTCAAAGGGCACATGCGGCGCCACGCGGAACAGGTTGCGCGCCGGCACCTTGAAGTATTCGGCGAAGCCGCCGTTCAGCTCAAACCCTGGCCGGCCCACCAGATTCACGCACAGCGATTCATTGCCCGTGCGGCAGAACTCGCACTGACCGCAGGTCACGTACAGGGCCAGCGCCACATGATCCCCGACTTTCACGTTCGTCACCCGCGAGCCGATTTCCACGACCACGCCGGCCGGCTCATGCCCCATGATGAGGGGGGTGGGAATGCCGGCGAGCTTCCCGCCGGATATCTTCAGGTCCGTCCCGCACAACCCACAGGCATGCACCTGCACCAGGGCTTCCTCATCACCGATCTCGGGAACCGGCACCTCCCGGAGCTGTAAGGGCTTACCGAATTCCTCCAACACCATGGCACGCATCATTTTGGCAGGCATCGCTGTTCACCTCATGCTGGGGAAAATACGGATGGATCGAGCTTCAACAACCGCAGGGCATTCTCGCCCAGGATTTTCCGCTGGACCTCTTCCGCAAGGCCGGCGGAGCGGACGAATTCCACGGGCTGTTGGGGTCCCATGTCAAAGGGATAGTCCGACGCTAGGACCACATGTTCGGGGCCGAAACACTGCACCAGGTACTCCAGCGCCGGCCCATAGTGGGTGATCGTATCATAGTACAGCATGCGCATGTACTCGCTGGGCGGTCGGGCAATTTTGGCCCTGGGTTCATTCCGCATCCAAAATCCATGGTCGAACCGCCCCATGATATAGGGCGCGGCGCCGCCGCCGTGCGCAAAGCACAGCTTTAGCCTGGGGAAGCGATCCAGCAGGCCCGAGAACACCACATCGGCGATACAGCGGGCCGTCTCAATGGGATTCCCCACCAAGTTGATCAGGTAATATGGGCCGAGCCGGTCCTTCCCGATGGGGTCTTCAGGGTGCACGAACACGAAGACATCGAGCGCCTCCACCGCCTCCCAGAAGGGCCAGAACCGTTCCTCGCCCAGATAGGCGCCCAGCACATTGGAACCGACCTCGACCGCCGGCATCTTCAGCTCTTGCACCACCCGCTCCAATTCCCTGACCGCCAGCCGCACATCCTGCAGGGGCACGATACCCATGCCAACCAGCCGGCGCGGATACTGCGCCACCGCTTGGGCGATGGCATCGTTCTGCACCTGACAAGCATACAGGCCGGCCTGCGGGTTCAAATAGTAAAAGAACAGGAACGGCGACGGCGATACCGCCATCACATCCACCTGCGTGGCGTCGAGATTCTCGATAATTTTCGGCCACTCGACGATTTCCTTGGGGATCGGCCCGTTGACGAAGTAATCGTTGCGGACAAAGACCCGGCCGGCGGAGTCCCGGACGACTTCAGGCCGCCAGCCCTCCGGATGCGCGTCCGAGCGCAGGATCTCCTGCACCACCACATGACCATGGACATCGATATTCAAAGCACAGCCTCCTCAGCGGAATAACCTATTCTGTCGTGCGCAGAACGCTGGACTGTTGGAGCAACAGCACCAGGAACATCAGCCCACCCAGCACGGCCCAGGGGAGAAATCCCATGCCGTATGAATGGGTACCCTCCAGCACATACCCATAGACCACGGGCAGGACGAAGGCCAGGATGCTCGCCGGCGTCAGGATGAAGCTCAGCCGGCGGCCGGTCATGCCGCCCGGGAACGAGCGGCCGGCCAGCGCGAAAATAGCGCCGAAGGGCAGATTCACCGCCAGCACCGCCAGGGCCAGGCCGGCCACCGCCGGCCACAACGACCCCCACAGCACCATCAGGGCAAAGGTGACCACCACGCCGGCGGTTGCCCACATCACCAGCCGCTTCTCGCCGACCAGGCCGGCCAGGTAGCCCCCGCCCATGCGGCTCAGGAACGCGCAGGTTGTCAACCCTGTGGAAACAGCCGTGGCCAGCGCCACATCAGCACCATACGCCCCGCGCAAATACTTCACCAACCACGACACTAGCGAGAGGTAGAAGCCGAAGGTCATGGCATGGGCCAGACAGAACCACCAGCTCCGCCGGTCCCGCAGGATTTCCCGCCAGGGGATATGGGTGGTCGGTGAGAAATCCCGCGCCAGCGGGTGCAGTCCCCACCAGACGATGCCGGTGGCGACGATGAGCAGTGCGGCAACGATGCCGTAGGTGCCGGCCCAACCCAGGCCGGCCAACCCCGCCGGCAGTGACAGCATCGCCATGACAATGCCGACATGATTCATGCCGCCGTATAACCCCTGGCGAAATGACTGCCGCGGGCCGCCGCCCGTATGCTGGCCCACCAACTGCAGGCCGGCCAGGAAACCCAGACCGGAGCCAATGCCCATGATCAGACGGGCGATCAGCAGTACACCAAAACTCGCCGCCATCACCTGCACCAGGGAGCCAAGGGTCAGCACGCTGAACGCCGTGCCCAACACCTTCCACAAGCCCCAGCGGTCAATGAACTCCCCGCCGATCAACAGGAGCACTGAATGGCTCAGGAGCATGGCGGAGAGCACCCAGCCCACCTGGGCGGCAGAAAGGCCCAGCCGGCGTTCTGCCACCCCGATGACCGGTGCCACATTGGACAGCAGAAACCCGACGAAAAAGCTGGTCAGACAGGCAACGAACAGGGCAAATCCCGGCGTGAGCCGCCTTTCAGCGGCGGCAGTGTGCGTCCCTGGCATACGGTGTGATCCGCAAGAATACGATCGAGTGCTTCCGCACCGCGGAAGTTCATCCAGCAACCAGCCCACATAAAAGGGAACGTGACTCCCACCCCAGGCGGTGTTGCCGGCATGATGAGGGGCGGGAGTCGCGTAACCCGCTACGCCAGGACACGATCCACAATATTGAGGAACTCGTCCACGGTCAGCAGACGCTTCTTCTGCATGGACTCGCTCTTCAACTGCATCAGGATTTCCGTCATCTGCTCTTCCGTGGCCTCGCGGCCCAGGTCGTTCAGCCAGATGCGGATGGAATCGAGGCCGCTGTTCTTGCCCAGCACGACCTTCGGTTCCTGCTGGCCGACGAATTCTGGCCGGAAGGGGAAGACCTCGGTCAGATGCTCATCGCCGCAGTTCTTCACCCAACTGGCGATGATGCCCGACTCGACGCTGAAGAGCAGGTCGCCGACGATGGGCTTGTTGGTGGGCACCTTCTGCCCGGACAGTTTTTCGACCAGTTTGGCCAGCGGATAAAGCTTGCTGTAGTCAATGCCCAGGTCGATGTTGTACATCGTGCGCAGGGCCATGACGATTTCCTCCATGGGAGCATTGCCGGCGCGCTCGCCAATGCCCAGCACCGTGCTGTGCACCACCTCCGCGCCCTCGCTCAACGCCAGGATGGTATTGGCCACCCCCATGCCGAAATCGCTGTGGAAATGGGTTTCCAGCGGCTTGTTCACCCGTTTCTTGGCCTCGCGCACCATATAGCGCACCGCATGCGGCCCCAACACACCGAAGGTATCCACCAGGGCCAGTGCATCCATGTGCCCTTCCTTGGCCACCCGTTCGATGAGGTTCAAGTACCAGGACATCTCGGCGCGCGAGGAGTCGATGGGGAAAAAGACCACGTACAGGCCCTGCTCCTTGGCGTACTGCGTGGCCTCGATGGACAGGTCAATGGCCTTCTCCAGCGACCAGCGGTAGGCATACTTGATGATGTGCTCGCTGGAAGGGATCTCGGTGACGATGCCTTTCACGCCGGTGTCCACGGCGCGCTTGACATCCTCTTTCATACAGCGGGCGAAGGCAAAGATCTCGGGGCCGAGGTTGCGCTTGACGATCTCTTTAATCGCTTCCGCGTCGGCCGGCGAAACCGCCGGCATGCCGGCCTCGATGCGATGCACGCCGGCCTCGGCCAGAGCCTCTGCGATACGAATCTTGTCATCCTTGGTGAACTCGATGCCGGCCTGCTGTTCGCCATCGCGCAGGGTAATATCATGAATCTTGATCTGTTTGGCGAAATTCAGCTCTTTTGTCACCTCCGGAAGGTAATTCCAGGGGCTGACGAACCAGTTTCGGGTCATCCAGGGTGTGTCTGTCATGTCCAGTTCCTCCATGTCGCGATGTCGGTCGAAGCTGTCAGCACTACTTCAATTTGTTGAGCACGTCCTTATTCACCAGGTTGAGCGGCATCTCACCCTTCAGCACGCGCACCACTTCCGCTACGGCCTTGGTCTGCAACTCAACCAGCGATTCTTCGCTGTAGAACCCGGTATGCGGGGTCAGGACAACATTCTCGAGTTTCAGGAGTTCCGAATCGGGCGGCGGTGGTTCGTTCTCCACCACGTCCAGGCCGGCGCCGGCGATCCAGCCCTCCTTCAGCGCCTGCACCAGGGCGGATTCCTTCACTAACGGCCCTCGAGAGGTGTTCACCAGGATGGCCGTCCTCTTCATCTTCCGCAGGGTATCCTCGTTAAACATCCAGCGGGTCTCTTCGGTCAGCGGGGCATGGATCGAGACGACGTCCGACTCCCGCAGGAGCGTGTCCATATCCACGAGCCTGACGCCCATGGATTCGGCCGCCTGCGCCGGCACATAGGGGTCAAACGCCATCACGGAGAAGCCGAACGACTGCGCCTTTGGCACCAGGGCGCGGGGGATCTTCCCGAACCCGACCAGGCCCAGCTTTTGCCCCCGCAGACGATACATGGGGACAGTGGCCTTCATGCTCCATTGGCCGCGCTTCACCATGGCGTCGGAGAAGCAGATCTTGCGGGCGACGGCCAGGATGAGCGCCATGGCGTGGTCGGATACCTCGTCCACGCAGTAATCGGGGACGTTGGTGACCATGATGCCGGCTTCCGTGGCCGCCTTGAGATCTATCGTATCCACCCCGATACCGTAGCGGGCGATGATTTTGCACTTCTTGAGGGACTGAATCACCTGGGCGGGCATTTTGGCATAGCAGTTCAGCACGGCATCTGCATCGCTTGCCAGCGCGATGATTTCCTCCGGCGTCTTGCACTGAGCCGGCCGCAGTTCGGCATCAATTTCCTGCAGTGCCTTGCGCTCCGGCTCCAAATTGGGAAACACCCAATCGGTCACAGCAACAATATAGCGAGCCATGACTCATGCTCCTGAGGAGTGAATATTGTATCCACACGGCCTCATTTAAGGAGGCGCCTGGCCCGCGGACCAGGCGCCTCCTGAACAGGCCGGCCCATTACCGGCGCATAGCCTCTTCCATGTGCTCCATCATGGTGAACACGACTGGACCGTCCTTGGTGACCAAGACGTTCTCTTCCAACCGCACGGTCTGCTGGAGCCCGGGGTGGCCGGCGAAGGTCTCCACCGCGAAGTACATGTTCTCCTTGATCTCGGCCGGATACTGGAGCGAGTAGGCGCGGGAGATCCACATGCCCTCGTACAGCGTCAGGCCGATGCTGTGGGCGAACTGCTGGAGCGTCACGGTGCCGTACTTGTCATCGTCGTAGACGGGGAAGACGGACGCGACGTCGGCGGTGGTGTTGCCGGGCCGCAGTTTCTCGATGGCCGCGTACATGGAGTCATAGACTTCATGGTACAGGCTGATTTCCTGTGGTGTCATCTTGCCGGCGCACTTGAAACAGCGCACGAAGTCAACGAAGTAGCCGGAGGGGCCCACCGCGTTGATGTCCACGATGACCAGGTCGCCGGCGCGGATCATCTTGTCGGTCGCCCAGCGGCGGTACGGGCTGGTGTTGCCGCCGGAGGCCACGATGATGTCATAGATGATCTCACAGCCCTGCGACAGCATGAACTCATGGACTTTTGCCTCGATCTCGCGCTCGCGCACGCCGGGCTTCAGCCACTCGTACTTGATCTTCCACATGGCCGCATCACCAATGGCCGAGGCCTGCTTGAGCAGTTCGATCTCGTCGGGGGTCTTGATGACGCGGGCCTGGGACATCGCCGGCCAGGCGCTCACCAGATTGATACCGCGCTCCTGGAAGGCCTGGAGGGCGTGCATGTCCACGTTGTCGATGCCGATACGCTCTTTGTGAACGCCGTACTCCTTCAGCACCTCGATGACGCTGTCGGCCATGCGGCCGGCCATGTACGGGATCGCGCCTTCCGCCCACTTCCAGGTGATGGCCGGGCGGATGCGGCCTTCCATCCAGGGCAGGTCAATCTTGGCGCACTGGAGGTCGGAGCCGGCGGTCTCGAAGAGGATCGGCTCGCCGCCGTTGGGCAGGACGCAGTAGCGGATGTCAATGTTGTACTTCCAGTTGCCCTGGTAACTGCCCGTGACGTAGCGGATGTTGGCGCCGGCGAAGAGCACCAGAGCGCCCAGGTCGTGCGCGTTCATCGCCTCTTTGGCGCGCTGGAGCCGGTCCCTGCGCAGGCGCTCGAAATCCACCCGCTGTTGCCAATCCGCACCGGTCTGGCTGTACAAACGGCGCGGGTCGGTATGATGAGGTTTGCCGATGAAACTGATGTCCATTGCTCAACTCCTTTCTGTAAGATATGCTGGTGAACCCGACCGGGGAATCCGGCCGGCAAGTACCCCCTTGTTGGAACGTCGTCCGTCACACGCCCAGGTAGCGCTTTTTGATCTCGGGGCGGGCATTCAGGTCCGCCGGCGTGCCCTCGTACACCACTTGTCCCTTTTCGATGATGTACACGTCATCCGCCACCGCCATAGCCAGCCCAAAGTTCTGCTCCACGAGGAACATGGACAGTCCTTGGTGTTTCAGCACGATCAACTGGTCGCGCAATTGCTGGACCAGCACCGGCGCCAGACCTTCAGAAGGCTCGTCCATGATGAGCAGGCTGGGGTTGGACATCAGGGCCCGCGCGATGGCCAACATCTGCTGTTCGCCGCCGCTGAGCTGGTTGCCGCGGTTCTTACGCCGCCTCTCCAGGGCGGGGAATAGCTCGAACACTCGGTTCAGGTCCCACCTGATACCGTTGTTTCCCTTCGCCTGGCCCTCGCGTGCGGCGATCATCAGGTTCTCCACCACCGTCAGGGACGGGAAAATGCGCCGGCCCTGCGGCACCAGCCCCAAGCCCTTGGACGCAATGTAAAAGGAGGGTTTGCCCAACAGTTCCTCGCCGTTATAGCGGACACTGCCGGCCCGTACCTCTGGTGGAGTCATCCCCATGATGGAGCGGATCAGGCTGGTCTTGCCCATGCCGTTGCGACCCAGCATGGCCACCACCTTGCCATCGGGCACTTTCATCGAGATGCCCTGCAGCACATGTGCACCACCATAATAGCTGTGGATATTCTCGACCTCGAGCACGATTTATTCCCCTCCCAGGTAGATCTGCTGTACCATATCATTAGCGCGGATGCAGTCCGGCGCCTCATCCGCGATGCATTCCCCAAAGTGAAGACATGCCACCTGGTCGACCAGACCCAACGCCAGGTCCATGTCATGCTCGATGAGCACCAGCGTCAGCGATTTCGGAAGCCGGCGGATCAGGTTGGCGATGGTGACGCGCTCCGCCGGCGAGAGACCCGCGGCCGGCTCGTCCAGCAACAGCACCTTGGGATCACTGGCCATGGCCAGAGCAATCTCGAGCTGGCGCTGGTCGCCGTAGGACAGCTCCCTCGCCTTAACCTTGACCTTATCGCTGATGCCCAGGTTTTCCATCAGCTCGTGCGCCTTCTCTTGCACATCGCGATGCCGGCGCAGTGGGCGGAACATGTCGAATTTCAACGGACGCAGCCCCTGGATCGCCAAGATGACGTTTTCCTCGACCGTCAATTCGGGGAAGATACGGGTGATCTGATACGTGCGGCCCATGCCCAGCGCAATGCGCTTGTGCATCGGCAGGCGGGTGATATCCCGCCCGAAGAACAGGATTTTCCCCGAGGTCACCGGGAACTGGCCGGTGATGAGGTTAAACAGGGTGGTTTTGCCGGCGCCGTTGGGGCCGATGATGGCGCGCCGCTCCCCGGCCCGGACCTTCAGCGAGACATTGTTCACCGCACGCAGGCCGCCAAAGTCTTTCGTCACATTGATCAGTTCCAAGGCGAGCGGTGCATCGCTCGTCGCACACACTTCAGTGGACATGTTACCTCCCTATCCGCCGGGGAGGGCCTTGGCCGGCCCTCCCCGGTCCAGGTTCTCTAGCAGTGTAAGATCACGGCCAGTTCTCGCCCAGGTAGTCGCGGCTATACACCGGCTGTTTCAGGAACTCTTCCGGGTTGTACTTGTAGAACTGGGAGACGTTGGGCCACGTCTCAACGACAACGTTCCACAGCTTGCCGTCGGCGCGCTTCTCGACCTTGCGCAGATAAACGTTGAAGACGGTTCCGCCGTACTCATCCAATTTGACCGGGCCCATCGGTGTATCCTCAAAGGAGATCTCGCGCACCGCCTTCAGCAGGGCTTCGCTGTCCTCGACGTTGCCGTTAATCTTCTGGATGGCGGCATCGAGCCAGCGCGCGGCCGTGTACATATCCGCGGCATAGTAGGACGGGATCAGGCCGTAGCGCTTCTCAAAGGCCTCGACGAAGGCCTTGGTCTCAGGAGAGTCGCGCCCCTCGGCGAAGTGGCCGGAGGTGATGATGCCGATCGCCTCATCACCCATGCCGCGCAGGTTAGACTGGTCGGTCAGCGTCTGGTTGCCCAGGAGCGGATACTTCTTGTCATAGCCCAGATCGCTCCAGGCCTTGACGAGGCGCACCGAATCACCACCGGTCTGCTCGGTGAAGACCACATCCGGCTTGTAGTTATCAATCTGCGCCAGGAACGGGCTGAAGTCCATGTTGCCCAGCGGATGCCAGATCGCCGCCAGCAGTTTGCCGCCGTTGTCGGTAAAGGTGTTCACGAAGCCGCCGACCGACTCATGGCCGAAGGCGTAGTCCTCCGCGATGGTCACCACCGTCTTGTAGCCCTGCTTGGCCGCCCACTCGCCCAATGGATGGTTGGTGGAGCTGGAGCTCCAGCCAGCGATGCGCACCACGTTCGGCAGGCGCCGGCGCTGGGTCAGGTCGTCCGCGGCGATGACCGGGACGAAGTAGGGGGTGCCGGTATCCGCCACATACTCGGCGATCGCCAGACCAACGCTCGCCACCAGGCCGCCCACCAGGAAGTGCACCTGGCGCTGTTCGACCAGCAGACGTGCCTTGGTCAGGCCGGTGTCGGGGTTGCCGGCGGTATCCTCGACGTACAGCTCAATGGGCCGGCCGGCGGACTGCATGCCGTGCTCTTCCCAGTACATCTGGAAGGCGTTGATCATATCCTGCCCGCTGGCGGCGGTGTTGCCGGTTTGCGGAGCCAGGACGCCGATTTTGATGGGTTCCTTCGATGCAGGTGCCTGCGTGGGCGCCTGGGTCGCCGGCGCCTGGGTCGGAGCTTGCGTGGGCGCCTGGGTCGCCGGCGCCGGCGTGGCCGCGGGCTGGGCACAGCCGGCCAGCAGTGCCACGAGAACCAGTACAGCCAGTACGATCTGGAGCTTTTGCCTCATCATGATGCCTCCTCCTGACTCAGAGTGTGAATCGCTTTCAGGATTGAGATTCCGTGCCTACGCGTACCTCGCCTTCTGCTCCCACCTCCTTTCTAGCCGATGCCTCCACGGTTTCTACTACACCAGCCGATACCTTCTTGCGTTGCTCCCACCAGGCACTCAGGGTGCCGATGATGCCCTTGGGAGCCAGCAGGACCGTCAACACGAAGATAGTACCCATGATAATGGGCCAGCGCGCAGTGTAGAGGCTGATCATATTGCGGCCGACGATGATGATCAGCGAACCCAGGAGCGGCCCAAAGAATGTGCCCACGCCGCCCAGCACCATCATCAGGACACTCTCTGAGGAAACCGAGAGCTGGACCGTGGAGGGGCTGACGAAGCGGTTGTAGTAGGCGTACAGGCCGCCGGCGATGCCGGCGAAGAACGCTGACCACATGTACCCCAGGAACTTATGCACCTGCACGTTATAGCCCAGGGCGGCCATGCGCGGCTCGCATTCCCGGATGCCCCGCAGGGTCAGGCCGAAAGAAGAGTTCAGCACCCGCCACATCAAGTATACGGTCAACACGAAGACGACGAGCACAATGTAGTAGTACTGCCAGCCCTTGGTAAACAGCTCCGGGCGAGTGATGCCGCGAATGCCGTTCTCGGCGCCGGTAACCTTCGCCCAGCGGTACGCCAGGCCCCAGACCACCATACCCTCGGCATAGGTGATCATCAGGAAATAGATGCCGGTGGCACGGATGGCAACCCCGCCGAAGATAGCGCCTACCGCCAGGGTCAGCAAGATGCCGGCCAGGAACGCCACATAGTGATTCACTCCCATGCGCGTCACCAGATAGCCGACGGTGTAGGCGCTGATGCCGAACAGGCCGGCGTGCCCCAGCGACACCAGACCGCCGTAGCCACCCAAGAAGTTCACGCTCATGGCCAACAGGCCGTAGATCAACACTTCCGTGGCAATGCTGATCCAGAAGGTGGGCAGGACCTGCGGCACCAGAGCCGCCGCAATCAACAGCAGGACAATAACACCGTATTTCCACCAGGATGACATGACTTATTCCCTCCCAAACAGTCCCCGGGGTCGAACTGCGAGCATAATGGCCATGGGGGCAAAGACGGTGAAGTAGGATATTTCGGGGAACAAGGCTTTGCCGAAGGTATCCACCAGACCGACAAAGAGACTGCCCACAATGGCTCCAGGAAGACTGCCAAGTCCGCCGATGATGACCACCACCAGGCCGTAGGTGAGGATTTCGGCATCCACGCCCGGATAGAGTGCCAGGACGGCGCTTCCGGCGACACCGGAAAGGCCAGCCAGGGCGGCGCCCATGAAGAAGACCATGGTAAAGATCTGCTTGATGTTGATGCCCAATGCGGCCACCATCTCGGCGTCATCCACGCCGGCGCGCACGATCGCACCCAGACGCGTCCTTTCCTGCAGGAGCCACAGCGCGATGGCGATCAACACAGCCATAAACACGACGAACAGGCGGAACCACGGATAGGTCACAGGGCCAATCTCCACCGTGCCGGCGAGGAACTTGGGGGGAGGAAGCGTGCGGGGGTTGCCGCCAAAAATGGCTAGACAGCCATCCGCAATGATAAAGGAAAGGCCAACCGTCAACAGCACCTCGGGAAGGATCTTACCGCGCACAAAGCGGAGCAAGAAGCGTTCGATGACGACGCCGAAGATCGCTACTCCCAGGGCCGCTGAAAGGATGGCCAGCCAAAAGTTGCCCGTGGCCACCAAAACAGTGATGCCAATGTAACCGCCCAGGAGGTAGAAGCCGCCGTGCGCCAGGTTCATGATGCGCATCAGGCCGAAGATAAAGGTGAAGCCGCTTGCCAGTAAGAACAAGAGGGAAGCAAAGGTGATGCCGTTCAGGACCTGCAAGCTGATGAACGTGGGTGACACCTACATTCCTCCTTATCCCGTAATTCGGCTCAGTGTACACTTCGCCGCTTGCACACGCCTCATCCCCCTGAAAGCGTTTATTGACTCGATGAACTTCCACGATGCGCATCGTCGGAGGCAATGTGTGCTCTCAGCGCACCATCGGCGGCTTAGGAGGCAGTGGAGGGAGGATAC